>JBDRFJ010000219.1:0-13473 GCA_043818915.1 Pseudomonadota bacterium
AATAAAAGTAGGGCTATTAATCAACTTCAACGTACCTGTTCTTAGGGATGGAATAAAACGCTTGGCAAACTAACCAGGGATGATCGCAAGCGAGTTTTGTTCGGGGGTCTCACCACAGAGGCACTGAGAACACTGAGAAAAGAATATTTAATTCAATAAAGCCCTGTCAGGAAGCAAGAGGCGGCCCCATTACCTATAGAGGTTCGTTTGTTCAATACCGGCATCTCCCGGTATTGAACAACAAAAAAACATTCTCTGTGCCCTCTGTGCCTCTGTGGTGAATATATATTTGGCCCTAAGCGTACAAGATTCAAAGCGCTATGGTTAGAATTATTTTGAAAAGCATATCAAACATTAGCCTAACATCCTTTGTTAAGGTCCCCCTCTACGGGTTACTCCTTCTTGGCATATATTATTCCGCGCTTACTAACATGATCGGGCGCTGGGGTAAGGCGGAATACAATTACTGTTACTTCATACCTTTTGTTGTCCTGTACTTACTCTGGGACAAGAAAGAAAAATTAACCGCCCTTCCCTCTGTGCCGTCGTGGAAGGGTATGATACCCTTCGGCTTTGGGCTCCTTCTCTTCTGGTTGGGTGAATTGGGCGGGGAATACCTCACCATTTATATCTCACTTTGGCTGGTGGTGGTGGGGCTTTGCTGGATCCACCTCGGATGGCAAAAGATAAAGGCCGCTGCTTTTCCCCTCTTCATGGCGCTGACTATGTTCCCCCTACCGGATTTTCTCTATACCAAGATCTCGGTTAAGCTCCAGTTACTCTCATCTCAATTGGGAGTGAGTTGGATGCGGCTCTATGGCATGTCTGTCCACCGGGAAGGCAATATCATCGATCTTGGGTTTACCCAGCTACAGGTAGTGGATGCGTGCAGCGGGATCCGATCGTTGATCTCGCTTGCGGTGTTGGGTCTTCTAATGGCATATTTCTTCCGGGCTACTTTTTGGAAACGAGCCCTCCTTGTGTGCTCCACGGTTCCCTTGGCTATTTTTGCCAACAGCGTACGCTTGGCCTCAACCGGAATCCTCTACCAGTCCTGGGGTCGTGAAGTAGCTGAGGGATTTTTCCATGGTTTTTCAGGATTCGTTATATTTGGCTGTGCCTTTGCGATCCTCCTGCTTGAAATGTGGGTCCTTGGGAAAATCCCTTCCACGAGGCTCCTTATCTCGGGCGACAAGCAAAGGGATAGAAAGCCTGGTCAAGCTGTTGAACAGGTCCCAGTACCAGACGAAGAATCACGGCCCAGCGTTTGCCAGGTTTTACCTTCACCCTCAAGCGAAGCGGCCCTTGAACCTAACGCCTATAAAAAGCTATTGGCTTTTGTAAGGTCTCCCCGGTTCATGGTGGCAACAATTCTCTTAGGGGCTACCCTGGTCTTTTCTCACGGGATCAATTTTCGAGAGAAGATCCCGATTATCAGGTCCTTCGATCAATTCCCGCTTCAGGCGGGCGAATGGATTGGGACCCGTCAGAGCATGGGGCGGCAATTCGTTAAAGCGCTCGATTTGAGCGACTATGTTATAATAGATTACCACAATCCTAAAAATGAGTTTATCAATCTGTATGTAGCTTATTATGAAAGCCAGAAAAAGGGGGAATCGATCCACTCCCCGGCCACCTGTCTGCTCGGTAGCGGGTGGATCTTCAGGGAGGCTGGACCGATAAGCTTCTCAACCCCCGGTTATATGAATGGCTCTACGCGGGTCAATCGCGTTTACATGAAAAAGCAGGACGCCAGACAATTATGCTATTACTGGTTTCCCCAACGTGGGCGCGTCCTTACCAACGCCTATCAGTTGAAGATGTACGCATTTTGGGACGCTCTCACGAAAAAAAGGACGGACGGCGCCCTGGTCCGATTGATCACCCCCGTATTTGAATCTGAAGAATCGGGCCAGGCCGATACAAGGCTGCAGGCGTTTGTCCGGCTCATTGTCCCTGTGTTGGCGGAATATATACCGGGGGAGAATATTGAATGAGATATTTTCTTCGTACTATAGTTCTAAGATCTTGTTATTTTTGACAAAACATTTTTAATCTCGTAACCGATTATAATTCAATACTTAAATCCGAATGTCGAATATCGAAACCCGAAACAAATTCGAATGACCAAAAACCAAAAGTCAAAACCATACGACCTGTATTTAACAACTGTTTTCGTACTTCTTATTTCGAAATTAACTACAACCCATTGAGTAAGTGCTTATAACCTTAATACCTTTTCGTTTACGGCTGATCACAGTTACGTAAGGTTCAACCTTGCTTTTTTCTCATTAAGGGGATAGGCTGGGATATCAATTTTTATAATAGCTTACCAGAGGCAAAGACTGCAATGGGAGACCAAAATAGGAACGATGAAACTCGAAAGCCGAAACAATGTGATACGGAAGACGGTACTGCGTAACGTTGGATAATGTTTTGAAAATTTAATATTTGAATTTGGGATTTGTTTCGGATTTCGATATTCGATATTCGGATTTACCCCATAATGCATGTTTTCTGATATGATTTTTAATTTATGTTTCCAATTATCGAATTTTGGAAAGGAAAGTTTATGAAAAGACTTTGGTTTTGCTTGGCGTTGTTATTATTAGTTGCCTCTTTTGGTACAAATCTTGCGTTAGCTCAAGAAGCAGAAATTTCCGAGGATTATGTAATCCATCCCTCGGATGTGTTGGAAATATCCGTTTATGGAGAGGGTGAATTGACCCGCAAATTAGTTGTCCGGCCTGACGGCAAGGTTTCCTTCCCTTTGGTAGGCGACATAAAGGTCGCGGGGCACTCGACTACAGAGGTTAAAACAATCATAGACAAAAAAGTCAGCGCCTATATTCCTGAGGCGAGTTGTACCGTGATCATAGATCAACTGGGGAGTCTGAAGTATTATGTCGTGGGCGAAGTTGCCAGACCCGGCATGTTTAATGTTCCTTCGGAACTGACTGTCTTGCAGGCGTTGGCGATGGCCGGAGGGCTCAAGACCTTTGCGGATGAAGACAGTATAATTATCATACGAGGTCACGGAGAGGATACAACAAAAATCCTCTTTGATTACAGCGACGTAAAAAAGGGGAAAGACTTGGGACAGAACATCTTGCTGGAGAGGGGCGATGTGGTGCTGGTGCCATAAATAATTTAGCCACAGACTCACACAGAAAGACACAGACATGGATATCAACGAACTGACTTATCGAATCAACGGAGCAATCTTTGAGGTAAGTCGTGAACTCGGAATTGGATTTTTAGAAAAAGTATATGAGAAGGCTTTGTTAATCGAGCTAATTAGCAGAGGACTCAAATGTGAAAATCAAGTCCCTATTACAGTCAAGTACAAGGGTATAAACGTCGGAGAATATTACGCAGATATCGTCGTTGAGAATCAGATAATTTTAGAACTCAAGGCTGTTGATTCATTACAGAAGGTTCATGAAGCTCAGTTATTGAATTACCTTAAAGCCACGGGATATAAAATCGGCCTTTTAGTTAACTTTACGCATCCAAAAGCTGAAATTAAAAGGTTCGTGATGTAAGGGAAAGTCTGTGTCCGTCTGTGTGGGTCTGTGGCTAATTGATTCGGAATGGAGGTTCAGCACATGCATAATCGTTTGTTAAAGTGTTTTTTTAATACGCTGGCAGCTTTTGCCATGGTGTTTCTGTCTTTTGCACCATCCTGGAGCGCTGACTGGGCGGTCTCGCCCTACTTTACACTGGTTGAAGAATATAATGACAACATACTGTTTTCCCGCAAGGGACAAGAGCTCGATGACTTTGTTACCTATGTGAGACCCCGGGTGGAAATCCGCTATGGCACTGACCGGTTGAGTCTGTCTTGGGATTCAGGTCTGGAAAGAGAAATATATGCTGATTACGATGAACTTAACACTACCGATCATGATCACAAGCTTGCCTTGTCCTATGGGCTTTCACGCACTCTGGGTCTGAGAGCAGGCGGCTACTTTCGAGAAGACACGACCCTTGAAACCGAGCTTGCTGAGGAAGGCTTGTTAGCGCAGCGGGAGGACCGCCGGAAGTTCGGGACAATGCTGGGCTTCGATTACGCCTTTTCACCACTGCTTATCCTTTCCGGGGACTGGACCCACCATGGCACGGAGTATCCGACAGACGACGATCAATATCCCGATCGCCGGAGCGATACCTTGAAACTGGCGCCCCGGTATGTCCTAAGTCCTCTAACCAGCCTGTTCCTCAACCTGGTGTACACACGCACAGAATATGGCAAACATGATGACCCAAAGATTCATAATTACAATATCAGCCCATCCTTTCGTCACGATTTCGCGGAGAATTTTTATGTTGCCGGTGGGGCAGGCTATCGTTATACTGAGAACAAAACCGGAGATGAGTATACAACCACGGATGGTTTTATCTTTGACCTCTCATTCCACAGAGACTGGAAAAAGGTATCAATGGCGCTGCTGGCAAGTCGAGACCAATACTCCACGGTTTATGGACGCAGTATAGAGAGAAACCGGCTTACTTTACAAGGAACTTACCGGTTAAGTGATAGATTAAGGAGTAGTCTGTCCGCTACTTTTCGCACAAATCGCGTGGATGAGGGGACTGGCGATACTGATTATTACACGATATCCCCTGCTCTCATGTATAAATTGACTCCTAACATTGGCTTGAAAGGCTCCGTGGACTATTCTGAGTATGATTACAAAGATATTAACGCCGACGACAGGGAACGTTTCCGGGCGAGGGTGACTTTGGATTTCAACTGGCCTCGCCTTTGGAGCGGTCATTAATATAGTGCTTGACCAAAAACCCTGTTTTTTCGGTCAAAAATTCGAAATCCGAAGCACGAAATACGAAACAATGTCAAAAATAAAAAATGATCCAATGACAAAAATATCGTGTTTCCCATGCCTTAGGCGTGGTTAGTTTTGGTCATTGTGTCATTTGGTATTCGAATTTGTTTCGAATTTTGGATTTCGATATTCGGATTTTGCCTGAACGTGACTTTTCGTTCAGGTGACAGGCAACGAACATTTTCTAAAACGAGATAAAAAATGCAACAACCACAAGCTTCTATCGATTATCTTGCCGTAGTGCGGAGGAGGATACACTGGCTCGTTTGGCCGGCGCTGCTGATCTTTCTTGCGGCCACCGCGCTGGCGCTCAGCTTACCAAATGCCTATAAATCCGAGACCACGATCTTGATCGAGGAACGGCAGATAGCAGAAGGGTTGGTTACTTCCACAGTCACCACATATGCCGACCAGCGCATCCAATCTATCAATCAAGAGATTATGACCCGGTCCAAGCTGATGGAGCTGGTTGACAAATATGATCTTTATCCGGAACTGAGGGAAAAGATCAGCACCAATGCTTTGGTGGAAAAAATGAAGGACTCAATCAGCGTAAAGCCGCTCAGCGCCGCGGTGAGAACGGAAAAGTCTAATCGTCCCGCCGCTGTCACTATTGCTTTCACCCTTTCCTTCGAAGGGAAAAACCCTCGTAAAACACAGCAAGTTGTTAATGACCTGGCGTCTTTTTTCCTGGCTAAGAATCTTAAGGTCAGGCAAGCAAGCGCCAAGGGCACCACCGATTTCCTTGCAATGCAGACTGAAAAGGCAAGGGAAACCGTTGCCGAACTGGATGAAAAGATCGCTAAATTTAAAGAGGCTCATTGGGAAGAGCTACCCGAGTTTATGACACTCAACATCAAACAGGTAGAAAAAATTGGCGACCGAGTTAATAACATCGACCGGGAGATGCTTGCTCTTAAGGAACAAAGGTCAAGCATAAAATATAAGCTCGCCTTCGTGGATCCATACTCTGGTACGGGAGGACGGGTACTGTCGGATCAGGAAAAACTTCAACAGCTGGAGCTGCAATGGACTGAATTCAAATCCAAGTATTCCGAAAAACATCCGAAGGTCAAAGCATTGGAAAAAGAGATTGCCATGCTTAAAGAAACGGTGGTGCGGCTTCAGGGCCCGAATGAGAAGAAGGGCCAGTTAAAAGAACGGGTGCAAGACCTTGCCCAATTGCGATCCAAATATAGCGACAAACATCCTCTGGTAAAAAAGGCAACACTGGAAATAGAAGAGCTCCAAAAAGAGATTGCAACCGCGGAAAACAATAGGGACGATACCATGGAAACAGACGATATAGACATGCGTAATGTCACCAATCCCGCATACATCAATCTGCGAACGGAACTCGACCGAATAACTATGCGTTTGACCTCTCTGGAAGGCGAAAAGAAAAAGCTCATTGAAGAAGAAGAAGATATTTACGCAAAGCTCAGAACCATGCCCGATGTGGAAAGACAATATAACGATCTCCTCTTAGACCTTCAACAAACCAAACGGAATCTTGGTGGATTGCAAGGAAAGTTGCAAACAGCAAGGGTGGCGGAGGGTATGGAGGAGGGACAGTTGGGAGAAAATTTTACTATGACGGAACCTCCCTATCTTCCGGATGAACCGTATAAACCGAATCGCAAGGCTATAATCGTTTTGGGTCTTATTCTCGGCTTGGGGGCCGGCGTAGGGATGGGCGCGTTAAAGGAATATACCGATCATTCTGTCTGGGTACCGGAAGATATCGCAAGGTTGACCGGACAAACCGTGCTTGCGTTGATTCCCCATATCGAGCCCCCCAGTGAGCGGAGAAAAAGGCTAATGGGTTTCGCGTATATTACCTTTATCATTTTTGCTGTTTTGGCCACCGGAGTAACCCTTTTTCATTATCTCGTTATGGACTTTTACATAGTTTATGATAAGGCATTGAAATTTTTAGGCGACCGTCTTTTGATTAATTTCTGATAGGGAGTATTAGCTATCAAAGGAATATTTTTGTCTCTCACAGAGGACACAGAGCCACAGGGTTCTTGATCTGAAGCCCTGAGAAGGGAATTCAGATCAAACTGCCATCCCGCTGCTGCGGGAATGACGAAGACGTCGCGAAGTCGGCAGTTCTCATGAACAAGGTAAGTAAAGTCCCCCTTTCTTAAAGGGGGATTTAGGGGGATTTTTCACGAAATTAATCAGTTACAAAAAATCCCCCCTGCCCCCCTTTAGAAAGGGGGAAATTTGTTGCTTTGTATTTTCAATAAGTTATGAGAACTTACTACTGTCCGGATAATTTACTATGAGTGAAATAAAAAAAAGCCCTTGAAAAGGCCAGGAAAGAAAAAAGTTCCTTTTTAGGAGATGGCCAGGAATATAGAAAAGGAATAGAGGATTCGCCTAAAGGTAGAGCCGCGGTGGGTGGGAAAAGGCCCGGGGATCGGACGGCACCCGACGCAATCGAAGTCTCTGCGCCTGTCTATTCCCAGACAAGATGTGTTAAAGTTGACCGCGAGAAGCTCATCGACAGCAAGGTCCTTTCTATTCTTGACAAAGATGAAGTTGGAGACGAGTATAAGCTCCTCAGGACAATGGCGCTTAACAGGATGAGACCTAATGGGTACAATACTATTGAGATTACCAGCTTCAAAGAGGGAGATGGAAAAACCTTAACCTGTGTTAACCTGGCCATCACCCTGGCCAAAGAGTCTCGACAAAATGTTTTGCTGGTCGATATGGATTTGCGCCGACCGCGCATCCACGAGGTACTCGGCATCGACCCCGAGCCCGGGTTGAGGGACTATTTTGTAAACAACACGCCTCTTAAAGACATATTAATACACATTGGCATAGAACGGTTGACTATCCTTCCGGCCGGAGGACGCATGGATAATTCTACTGAAATCGTTGGTTCCCATCGCATGGAGACCTTGATCCGGGAAATCAAAACCCGTTACGAGGATCGTTATATCATCTTTGATACCCCGGCCTTGAACACCTGTTCGGACCCTCTGGTGTTTTCCTCTTACGTGGACGCTATAGCGCTGGTAGCCCGCGCCGGGCACACGACTGCTGAAGATATTACCTCGGGTATGGCGCTCCTGAAGGATAAGAACGTCTTGGGTGTTGTCCTAAATGATTGCGGAACTCGCAGGGGCTGGACATACTAACTGAGAAAATACGAAATTCGAATATCGAAATCCGAAACAAATACGAATGACCAAAAGACAAAATTCGAATATCGAAATCCGGCACGAAGTGAAGCATCAGCGCTCAATTCGAAACCCTGGCCCAGACCGGGCCTACAGGCTTAGTAGACTAATTTGAGCACACAGCACCAGGGCGGGCAAATACGAATGACCAAAAGCCGAAATTCGAAGCACGGCACGAAGTGAAGCGTCAGCGCTCAACAAATTCTAATGACAAAAAAACAAAATTCGAAACAATATGATTTAGAAGATCGTACCTTTGAGTTCGCAAAGAAGGTAAGAATATTTGTAAAGAAATTACGTAAAACCATAGCAAACATTGAAGACGGGAAACAAGTGATTAAATCCTCCGGTTCCGTTGGTGCGAACTACATTGAAGCTAACGAAGCACTAAGCAAGAAAGATTTTGTTATGCGAATCAAAATCTGTCGCAAAGAGGCTAAAGAAAGTCGATATTGGTTAAGGTTGATAGATACAAATGGTGAGATGGAATTGGAGAAAGAACGAAAAGATTTAGAACAAGAAGCAACGGAACTTATGAATATTTTTGGATCCATTCTACGTAAGAGTGAATAACGTTTTGAATATTTGGTATTTGTATTTCGGATTTGTTTCGAATTTCGATATTCGAATTTCGGATTTATCCTTTATTAGGTATTTAGTGGAATCATGTATACAAACTTCTATGGTTTAAAATTCAAGCCCTTTGATCTCCTGCCTGATCCTCGGTTCCTTTATGTTAGCAAGAACCATGATCTGGCTCTTACTCATCTGGAATACGGGATTACGGACAATAAGGGTTTTATTGTGCTTACGGGGGATGTGGGGACGGGCAAAACCACCCTCATCAACTTTTTTCTCGGCAAAATCACTATCGATGTTAATACAGCCCTTATATTCAATACGAATCTCGACCCGACCACCTTTTTGGAAATGGTGGTAAGAGATTTTGGAGTACAGACTCCTGACTCACGACGTTCTACCCTCTATGACAGTCTCTATCAGTTTCTTCTGGATGAGCATATTCACGGCCGACGATCTGTGCTTATCATTGATGAGGCACAGAATATGCCTCAGGAGACCCTGGAAGAGGTGCGAATGCTCTCCAATTTCGAGACAGAGGACAGCTATCTTCTCCAGATTATCATGGCCGGCCAACCCCAGTTGCGACGACGCCTGAATGATCCGGAGCTGGCCCAGTTGACCCAGCGGGTTTCCGTGTACTACCACCTTGCCCCTTTGGACAGATTAGAAGTCGCTCGATACATTGAGCATCGATTGAAGGTAACCGGCTACACCGCCACTGACCCACTGTTTACCAGTAACGCCATAGAGAAGATATATAAGTACACAAACGGCGTACCAAGGCTAATCAGTTCCATCTGTGATACCGCGCTTGTGTACGGCTATGCCGATGAGATTAAAACCATCGATGAGAACATTATAGAAAAAGTTATTAAGAACCGGGGGCTTGATCCCGGTATCCAGTACGAAGAGGAAGGGGTGGGCAGTGAGGGTGAAGTGAGTCCGGGAGCAATAATTGATCCACTTGACGGGATCGGAAAGCACATATACTCAGAAATTTCAAATATCCATGAACGCCTCACCAACATCGAACAGAGGGTGAATCAATTAGAGAATGTCAAGACCCAGCAGACAGTCTCTAAGCTCATCGAATGGATCAAAGAGACACAGAAAGAGAACCAGAGATTAAAAGAGGCATATAATTCCCTGGTAAAATCCAAGCGCGAAAATCAGGAAAACTCGGGCACAAATAGCAATAAGGTTAGCTCACCACAAAGGCACGGAGGGCGCTGAGAATAGAGAATTAGCTGTAAGAAAGGATGCTGGACAACAGGTGGGAGTTAAGGTATAAGAAACTAAAGGGCTTCGCCCCATACTCGAACACTCGAATAGTGGACTGGCGAAATGATGAGTTCAATACGTTATAGAACTTCAAGGGTATAAATCGAGTAATGATCTCCCCTACGTCCTTAAGGAGATGAGAATACATATGCCACAAATAACTCTCAAAAAGATAATAACTAAGAAAATAGAAATACCTATGGATACTCTTTATGAGCTTGTTGACAATCTAACGGATGAAGAACGTAAGAGGTTGTTAGAAAGGCTTAAAAAAGAACCAGTCAAATTAAGACCTTTCAAAAAGGATAAAATTGATTCCATATTAACTGACTTCGCGGCAACAAACTTGTATGAGGACAACTTTCTGAAGGACTTAGAACAAGGATTGAAAAAATCATCGATAGGTTAAGATGCCCGTTATTTCTGAACTCAGAGACGATATTAAGAAATACATAAAGACGCATGGGCTTTCTTATCCCTCTCTTAATACCGAATTACTTGAACCCAAACATCGTCTGATCTATTCGTTCAGAATAGATAGAAGATATCGCGCCCTATTCATCTGCTTGTCTGAAGATAAAGGGAATTGAATGGCTTATGATTTCTTCGTGTTCTCGGTATTCTTTGTGGTGAGCAAAAACTATAAAAAGAAACATGAACCACCAAGAAAGGCCACCAAAGACTTCCTACGGAATAATCACACTTGACTTATGCGGGGACAACAGATAACTTGTATGCAATTAATGCAGTTGCATACGGCTCCGAGAAAATAGTGGAACGGGGGGAAAGTCATGGCTAAAACTGTCACTACGCGCATCGACGATGAGTATGTCAAAAAAATTGACGATTTGACTGCCCGAAAAGGTGTTGATCGATCGGCCCTATTGCGGTCTTTCTTGCTCTACGCCTTAAAGGAACACGCGTTACGTGATGCTCTGGAAGACTACAAGGCGGGGGGAATAACCCTCTGGCAGGCAGCTCAGCGTTGCGATCTGTCGCTCTGGGAAATTATTCAGGAAGCAAAGAGCGCCCATATCCACATCTCTTATGACTTGAAGGAATTTGAAAAGGATCTGAGGGCGCTTACTTAATGGATACGGCTGTTTCAAACGCGACACCACTTATTTATTTGTCCAAAGCAAATAAACTAAGCCTTCTTCAAGCCGTGGTCAGGCAGCTATTTATTCCGGAGGCTGTTCATCGGGAAGTAGTTATCGAAGGAAAGCGTCTCGGTGAAAGAGATGCCTATCGTGTAGAAAAGGCTATCAATCAAGGCTGGATATTGGTTCAAGCCGTCAAGGTCATCTATCCCATTGAGATCGCAATCCATCCTGGTGAGGTAGAGGTAATTTCTCTGGCTAAGGAGAAAGGGATTGAAGCGGTGCTCATGGATGATATCAAGGCCAGAGCAGCCTCTGAAATGGCAGGCCTCCGGCCCATAGGCACTCTGTGGGTAATATTGAAGGCTGTCAAAAATCACATACTCAACCTTGATGAATTCTTGACCACTCTTGAGGACATTATCCAGTCTGGATTCTATCTCAAAGAAGAAGTCTACATAAAAGCTGTTCGCAAGGCCAGGGAACTATCAGAGAAATGAATATTGTAACTGCTCAAGTTCAAAGTTCAGGGGTTCACGGTTCAAGGTTAAACTGATCGGATTCAGAGGAGGGAAATTTTGCAGATCTTAATAGAGGTTCCCGAAGATTTAGTCCAGGCAATCAGACTGCCGGCTGATGAAATCCAGGGTCGGTTGAAGAAAGAACTGGCTGTTCGTCTTTATCGCAAAGGGCTGTTAGGTTTTGGTAAGGATAGACAACTTGCCGAGATGACGCGTTGGGATTTTCACGATTTGTTAGGAGACGAGGCTGTCCTGCGTCGCTACGATGTTAAGGAGTTGGAAGAGGACCTCAAACTATTTGCTAAATAAGGTCAAAAAGGGGAGCATAAATGCAGGCACATAAAGATACAAAGGTTAGCAGAGAACTCTTGAGTTCACTACATTATTCAAACATTGAAGAAGCAGGCTTAGATATGCTTCTGCTTTCTGCGCAGGCCAATTATTCCGAATTTTCTAGTGAAGCCCACCAGTCCGAAAAAAAATACCGGATGAAGTTCGAAGACTTTCAAAAGAAGGTGGAAGAAAAGATAGGCGAGGAAGATTTCGGGCAGGAGGATGACTTGATGGCATGGAAATTTGCCCAAGAGAGCGCTGAATACTGGAAGCAGAAGATCAAGGAGTTGCGGACTTGTTGTTCAAACTCTTAAAACGCTATGATGATATAGTACAGGACATCCAGGTTGAACGATTTCGAAGAGTAGGGATAAGCTACGAACTTAGGGCAGTTCTTTCTATTTGTGACGGTTCAAAACTGTATGTGAAAGACTATCTTTACCAAGATGGAACTCGAAAATACGCCTACCACTGGCAAACGAAAGAAGGAAAAGTTGTGGGGCGTTGGGATAATGCACCGCATTGGCCACACTTGAAGACTTTTCCTCATCATTTTCATAATGAGCAACATAGTTCGGTTGAAAATTCAAATATTCGCAATCTTGAATCTATCTTGGAGTACATTAAGAAGCAACTTGCGACTAACAAGTAAGAATGCTTGTATGTCTGAGTTTCCTGTTTCCATCAACGGCATATGGCCCAACCTTGAATCCGAAAGTGCAGGATAAGGATTATAAAATGCGTATTCATCGCCGTCTCCCGATTGGATAAAAAGATAATAAACTCTGTGCCCTCTGCCTGCCATGTAAGGAGATACGACTGTACGGGGTGCCTCTGTGGTGAACCATAAATGATGAAATCGCTATTAATCACAACCAGTCTCCTGGTCTTAGTTTTCTCCCTCATAGGCTGCGTCAGCAAGGAGGAAAAGCGGGATCAGTTCTTACAGCAAGGTATCCGCCTCTATGAAGCCGGGCAGTACAAGAAGGCTGTCCTGGAGTTAAAGAACGTGCTCCAACTCGACCCGGATTGTGCGCCTGCTTACCTCTACATGGGGAGAGCATATTTCAAACAGGGGAACATTAAGAAAGCCAAAGGTAACCTTGCAAGGGCCGTAGCGTTAAATGAAGCACTGGATGATGCCCGACTGGACTTGGGAACGATCCTTGTAGTGACAAAGGAAAGCGAAAGGGCCCTGGAAATAATCAGGCCAATCCTGGACAAAGAACCTACTCATGCCAAAGCCCTCCTAATTGGAGCCCAGGCATATTTGGTCTTAAAAAATCCGGCTAAGGCTCTGGAAAACCTGGGAAAAATAGACCCGGCTAAACGAGACAAAGAGGTCCTATTTGCCTTTGCCGGCGCACACAATCTAAAAGGTGAGACAGAAAAAGTTAAACAATACCTTTCCGAATATCAAGAAGCAGCGCCAGACAATCCCGCATCCTACCTGGAGTTAAGCAGAATATACGCTAAGCAGGGAGACCTCAAAAAAGCAGAGGCAGAACTGAGAAAACTGATTGAACAAAAGAAGGAGGGCACCGCGTATTATCTCCTCCTCTGTAAGTTTTTTCTTGATACAGGCCAGGAGGAAAAGGCTGAGGCTGAA
>JBDRFJ010000220.1:0-14730 GCA_043818915.1 Pseudomonadota bacterium
TGATCGGGAGCGCCTTCCCGAACCACCCTGTCAAGCTCGCTCGCTATCAAATACTGGCGCATCAACTGGTCGGACGTCACTGCCGCACCCAGGAGAGATGAAAGAAGGCTGTCCACCTTATCCCTGCATATATCCTCAATATTGAGGCCTCCGTAAGTTATATAGTTTCTCTGGGCCAGATCCGCTTCGGCGCACCTGTGTGTCCAGAATGTGCCGACAGTGGCGCTTGCGGCAGTCAGACCGGTCAGGTAGGGAGAGAGAAAGTTCTGCCAATCCTGCCGGCAGGAGAGAGAAACGCCGTTCGGATTGGCAGCGTCGTACCAGACGGTAAAGATGGCGGGACTGGCGGCCAGGGCAAGGATCCCCGTAAAATCGGCGTTCTTGTTGAGGTCATTGACGTTGACGGAGCTTCCGGGTCTGCCGACCTCGAATAAAAAGCAATCCTCTATGTATCGCCTTATGGACATATTGACATATTTGCCTGTGCCTGTGTCGGGATCGACCATGGAGAGATCCACCCCGTTGCCGAACGCCTTATTGATGATGTCAAAGCCTATGCCGCCCGCCTCTTCCCTGAAGCCCTCCACATCGCCCGCTGTCCATATCATCTCGACAATGCCGGATTCTATCTTGTTCATCAGCCCGGCCAAAAAGGCAACGCCGTCAGGGATTCCTCCAACCGATTTGAACTTGCCCCCTATGGTCTCGTCGGTGACCAGGACCGTGGTGGTATTGCGTATGAATGTGTGATAGACGATTACCCCGCAGAGAAGAGTCCCGAAGAGCGAGACCCAGATCAATGCCGAGATTTTGCCTCCTATCACCGATTTTGCCAGAAGGAACAAGGCGCCGCCCACCAGCAGGATGACGATGATCCCGAAAAAGAGACCTTGATACGCTGCATCCGACATGATCAAGGCCAGCCGCTCAAGGGCGTTCACCACATAGGGGAGTTCTCCGTATACCTTGATCGTTTTCAGGGCGTCGGGGATCTCGGCATAGGCAGGCATTGGCACGAAAAGAGCCGCAAGACTCAGGGCAAATAGTATCGTGATTCCCTTTTTCATCTGACTAAAACGCACAGCACGCCCTTTTGCGAAAGACTATAAAGAGGAAATTGTCGGCGCTATTGGTAAGGCCCAGGGCCGGGTTTTTGCCGAATGCCCACATGAGGCCGGTTCTTCCTATCGGCATACAACTTATGCTTCGTATGGGCTTTGCGATCTGCATGCGGTAATTCCATTTGACCCAGATAGGGGTCGGCGTTGCCGCGCAAAGATTTATCCCGACATCCCACAACAGGCCTTCCCTCCCCAGCTTGTAGATCATCCTTGCCCCGGCCCCGGCATTGGCCTGAACATAATCGTCATCGTTCATATGCCCTGTGAGCGGATATGCGCTTCCCCACGAGCCCATGCACCAGAAAAGGGGAGCCAGGGGCAAACCTGCCGCCGCTGCGGCGCTGTCGGCCACACATGACAGTTGCGCAACCGGGTTTGCAAAGAGCAACGCCTCGGGGTTGATGATGAATGCAAGGAGATCGTCGTTCCAGAGCGGATCGACCTCGGTAAGATAGGCCAGATCAAAACCGGAATGCTCCAGGCACACAAGGTCGATTAGCAGCTCCATCATAGTCCAGACCGGGAAGATGAACCAGTGCGCCTGGACAAATGTCGACATGCTCTCTTGGTTTCCCATGCCGGTGTTAGTTCCACCCAGGTCGGCATCGAATATGTTTGTCATTCCAAATCCGAGCGACGGAAAGCAGAACGGGTCTTTCACGGTTTCAACAAACCGGGCAGGCTCCCAGAAAGCGATTGGTATTCCCGGTCGAGGGATTCCTATAGGTGTCGGGCATACGCATATCGGGGCCATAGCCGGATCAGGGGCGTCAGGCAAATTACTGTTAAACAGTCTTATTCCCGCTATCTTGATGGGAAAGATGCACTGCCAGTCTACGTCTGTAACCGGGTTCAGGAAGAGGCCGGCGCAGGTTGCTCCGGCATCACTCGACAGATACAGACACAGGACTGATGTCAGGATCAGAGCGGCTTTTTTTGTCTTTACTGTTAATCTCAATTTCTTTGATCTCCATATACCTGCCTGATTGTCGGATCACCGAGGGGACAGCCTTTAGCTGAAATCTTTCTGCTATTTGTCGCGTGGCGTAGAACACTGGCCGCTTCAAACTATGCGACAGGTCCCAAAAGCCGCCGTCCGAGATAAGAAGCGTTGTCCTGTAATCCGTGAGATATTGTGAAGATGTAAACCACCTCACCTGGTCCTCGTCCGATCCGTCTATAACCACCATGACATTGGGCCACTGCACATAATCGAGCGGATTAAAGGTGTATCCCTTTGGATAGAGGATGCCTCCTTTTCCGTCGGGTATGTCAAAATCAAGGGTATAGCTCATATCCACCTGAAAGGTTCTGTCTTCCGCTGCCCTCGGCAATCGCGCAATATTGTCAGGACGGTATCCTTTGACGGTCTCTTCGATTTTTTCTTTATTGAAGTGCTTGCTCCAATCTGTCTTGTCCGCCTTTTCCTTGATCTCCTCAATAGCGTCCTTTTCAGCGACAGGGTAGGTCATGCCAAACATGCCCAGGTCATTTACGGCGGCGGAGGCGTTTCCTGAAAGCAAGAATAATGCAGATAACATTGTGATTATTTGTTGTAGCTGTTTCATCGTTGTCTTAATTACACGTTTTTGGAGCGCATACCTTGCCTGTGATATGTCCTATTGTAGTCATGTCAACCTTGCCAACCAGAGCATCATTTTCGAGTAGCTGACATAGGCTGTCCGTAAACCGCTCGTGCCATCCCCTGAAGAGTCTGGCCCCGTGAGAGGTTGTAACGAGGATGACGGGGAGGGCGGTTGTCGTTTCATTTTCAGGCTCCAGCTCTTTCAGCCTTCTTTCGTTTTCCCACACTATCTTCAGCCCCACTTTCCTTGCGCTTTCGGTCTTTTTTTCAAAGAATAGGCTGCATACCCAGTCAAGTGTTGGTTCGTAATCCGCCGGTGACAACGGCACGGGTCTCAGCACGAGATCAGCGCCGTAGTCCGAGCAGATCGCCTTGAGCTGTGTGATCGCCTCCTTGCAATGCGGACACGAAGGAGACCCGAACACCTCGACACGGGTGTCCGCGGGTATCTGTGCCAGTGTGCACCGGGGCTGAAAATCCGGAAAGAAGAAAAAAAAGTGAAAAGAAAAAAAGAACAGACAGGTGATCAACCCGGCCTTTGGGAGCATCGATTTATCGACTGCAAGGAAGAAAGACAGAAAGAGAAGCCCGAGAAAAGATAGACAATACAAACAAATTCCATGAATAAAATAGAGCTGGACAAATGTCAGGTATATTTCCGCGCCCAGCATCGCGGCCAAGGCGCAGGAAACCATGTTTTTCTTTTTCTTCAGGTGGAAAAATAGAACCATGAGAAGGCCCGGAGCCGAGCACAGGCCCAGGGGAACGCCAAACATGCTCCCGAATGACGAGGCATGCACTTTTTCGCATGAAGCACTGCCGCATGCTGACAGGTGCGCAAGGTCTTGCAGCCCCATTGAAAGCGAAAGCAACAGAGTCAATATTAGTGAAAGCGTTAGAATGTTATTCTTAGTCAACATCGGGATTGTCTGCTTTAATAACAACGGCGGTGCCGTACAAAAGGATAGATATCAGGGACGTGCCCCCTGAAATATTGGTAGTCTCTATCCTCAGATTAATAATCGCATTGGCGCCGTGGGCTATGGCCTGCCGGGTCATTTCCGTAAGACCGGCGCTGAGCAATTCTTCATACGTGCGCCGATACGATTTGGACTTTCCGCCAAAGAAGTCGGTGAATCGCGCGAACCAATCCTTTATAAAATTTCCGGCTCCAACAGACGGGACCATTAGCGGTCCCAGATATGATTCTATATTGTAGCCTTGCAGTGTGTTGGTGGTGGTTATGATAAATGACATGCTCTTTTCCCCTGGGTCTCTATTTATATAATAGTGAGGGGGTGAAATTTTGGACGGGGGAGGAGTGGAGGGAGAAAATCTATTAGGTCTTTAATCCTGAAGATACCTTTAGCACATGAAATTATCCGATTTCCGTATAATATTACAAAATTATAATTATCCAGCTAAAGGCATTATATGAAAACCAAACGGTGCTTGTTAAGTGTTTTTAAATTTGATATTATTTAAAAACTATATACTAACTGGTTAGGCCTACTTGACAACCCAAACCCATTGATTGCGCTCGCTTTCTTTTAAAGGCTATGTTTGCTTTTCTATGACAACGATTTAAGACCATTATAAAGGATGAATGATGGAAATCGATGCTGGATACGCTAGTTTATCCCAACTAATAGAAATTTTTGGCAAACTTAAGCTGAGTTCTGCAAATGAAGCAGAAACGAGGAAAAAGGTTATTGATGGCGTAATAGAACAAGTTTTGGGATGGGAGGCGATCCACGATATTGGGTACGAGGTCCGCGTTTCGGAGGATGGAAAGACGACATTTGCAGACTATCTTCTTTCCACGGCAACAACCTCAATCCTAATCGAAGCTAAAAAGGCTGACAAAACATTTGGACTTCCAATAAACAAAACCTCAGCCATGCTTGGTGGTGTACTCAGCGAAGGTGAGGTGGGCAAAGCAATAAAGCAAGTCAGAGATTACGCGCGCAAATTATCTGTGCCTTATGCTGTTGCCACAAATGGAGATGCATGGATTATTTTTCCGGCGATTCGAACAGATCGGGTGCCATTCGAAAAGACCCGTGCAGTAATATTTCGTGACCTGGAAGATATAAAAAGTCGTTTTGTCGAGTTTTGGGAGTTACTATCTCGGCAGCGCGTCATTGAAGGTAATCTTGAAAGTGCGCTTTTTGGCGAAGAAAAAATAGTTGCAAGGCGTAGGCTAATTTCCATTCTTAAGGAGCCGGGTTACCGTCTTGGCAGGAATAGGGTTTATGAACACATTGAATCCGCAGTGGCAACCGCTCTGACTGACGAAGCTCTTCTTGAGAACAGAGATGCGTTAGAGGCCTGCTATGTTAAGAGTTCAGAAAGGGTTAAGTACGATTCGCGACTTAAAATGCACATATCTGATATCAAGCCTCAACTGGAACGGAAGGTTGTAAGGCCTCGTAAGCGTAAAGACTTTCGCCATCTTGATGTAACCATTGAAAAAACTTCAGAAAAGAGGCCTCAATTCCTTCTATTACTTGGTCCTGTCGGTGCCGGTAAGACAACTTTTCTATATTATACCAGAAAAGTGTCGGCAGCCGAGGCAATCGATAATAAAGTTGTTTGGCTATACGTTGATTTCAAGCGAGCCACTGAGAACGATAATCCAAGACAATTCATATATCACGAGTTGTTACGCCTTCTTGAAAATGATGAGGATTTCGAACTTGGCTCATGGGAAAATACTATAAGACATGCATATGATGATTTAATTAGCAAACTCAGGAATGGCTCCCTTTATCTACTTTATAAAACAGATAAAGACGAGTTTAATAAAACAATCGCTGAGAAGATAAATGCAGAGCGCGAGCAAGTCGAGCCTTACGTTGAAAAATTACTTCACTATACGTCAAGGAAGTATCCAATTTTTCTCGTTATTGACAATGTCGACCAGCTTGAAAGCGAACAATATCAGCGTACTGTTTTCATGGAAGCTCAGGCTGCTGCTCGGAAAATGAACAGCAGTGTGATCATGTCATTGCGTGATGTTACCTATTTGAAACACCGTAACAAGCCCGTTTTTGACGCCTTTCAGGTGGATACTATCTACATTGATCCCCCCGCAGTACTTCCAGTTTTATCCAGAAGGTTTGCATACGCAAAAAGGTGTATTGAAGGAAAATCCACTGAGATTGTATCTGAAAGTGGCATTCGCTTCCATGTTAAGGACTTAGGAATATTCTTTGAAATAGTATCGACTTCACTATTAAAGGAAGATACCGGATATTTGATAGATGTGATGTCTGGAGGGGATATACGAAGAGCATTGACCTTTGTCAGAAGCTTCCTTGCTAGTGGACATGCTTCGGCCGATAAAGCGCTTCACACATATTTGACGGAGGGGAAATATAGGTTCCCGCCACATGAAGTATTCAAAGGAGCTGTATTCGGCCAGAAAAAGTATTATCGCGAAGAAGAATCAATTATTTTAAATATCTACGACTCTAAACTAGGTACTCCTGGGCTTCAGCTTCTGAGGCTTCAAGTTCTCTCCCGATTAGTAAAATCCGCAAGCGAGGCAACATACGAAGGAACGACACTCGAAAGTATGCAATCGGATCTATATCGTGTTGGCGTTCCGCCAGCTGACGTCTTCACAGTTGTAGATGCTTTATTAGGAAACTCAGCTATTCGAACCTCCGACGGGCTACCGTTGAGCAGTGAAACTAAGCTCTTACCAACCCGCCTTGGAGGCTTTTGCGTTCAAGAACTTGCTACACGATTTGAATACTTTGAGCCTTGCATCTTAGATGCTAATATATATAACGATGAAATATGGGAACAGATGGTAGATCTAACCAATAAAGTTGATTCTGCGTCCTCTGTTCAACAAAAAATGGAGACCAGAATAAAGCGAGCCACGCTTTTTGGGGAATACCTCAATAATCTTGAACAGCAGTGGATAGTAAAATGTAATCGCTATAAGTTAAATGCCGACTGGGGAGATAACCTTATTAAGGAATTAACTAACCGATTAAATAAGGAATTTGATAGCGTGGCTGTGTCTGCGGCCAAGAATTACCCTATTCCTTGATGGTGACCATTGTTCGAAAAGATGCCTAATCGGGTAGCCGGGGGTTTTTCTCCCCCAGCCCCCACAACACCCAGCATGCGGGTCCGCACTGGGCGTTTCACAAAGCCTATCGGGCCGTAGCCGGTCACCCACACCTCTTTGACAGATAATAGACCTTGATCCTTAAGTCCGCCGACGGCGGATCATACCGATTTGTGTTGCCAATGTACGAGCGCATTTCCAAGGCCCTTTACGACTTAGGCACAAGGGAGTTAATAAGAAGCAAAATGGTGTTTGTTAAGTGGTTTTAAATTTGGTATTATTCAGAAATTATATGCTAACTGGTTAGCGATATAATCGCTAAAAGGAGTAATTATTTGAACTCTTAACAAGGGCTTTTTTTTCACAATGCACCATGCTGAGTAAGATGAATTTTATGGGGAACAAAGTGAGCCCATGGGGATACATAATAATAGGTAGCTTGCTCCTGGCTGTTGGAGGAATTCTGTGCGGATATGGCTGGTCCAAATTCACCGAACGTGAGCCAATTCTTTCTGCCGTATGTACGATCTTGGATAGAGGTGATCCATGTTCTCTGAGTTGTGTTGTGACGAATTCCGGGAGAGGAGAAGCGAAAGATATCAGGATATCTTTCGAAAAAATGCTTCCTTTGGGGACTAAATTAATTGCCTCACCAGAAACAGGAATCAAGCTTGAGGAATCACAAACACTTCCAAACCCTATTGCTGAACCAAAATCAGCTACGCTCCTCACTGCCTTTTCAGTTATCATACCCAGGATAGCATCAAATGATAGCGTATCGTTTAAAATCACAACCACGCATCCTGTAAATCTTAATGCTGGAGAAGAGGTAATTGCAATACATAAGGAAATAGTTGCAATTATGGCAGCACTTTTAGAAGGGCTTTCAAAGGCAAAATTCATAGAAGTCAACCGTTATGATATCAAAGCCGCAGAGGCTGCTCTTTATAAACTTGAAAATTTTTATAAACCTGGGAAAATAGCCTATGAAAAGGGGAGACAAAAAGTTCAGTTCATTACTGATGAAGAAAAGACGTCTTGGGATGAAATAAGAGAATTGTGGTTTAAATACGAGCCGATAAGAAAAAAAATTTTGGAAGGCAGACCAACGCTCAACGCTTCAAAGGTGCTCATCAAAACTGATGAAGGGGAAGGCTATTATGTTATGTTGCCTCCATACGTTTCATCTTCATATGACTTTAAAGCGTCTGGCGCTCAACTAAAAGAAATAATGGAAAAAGGCCTTGATGTTTTATCGATAGGTAAAGAACGTTTGACACAAGGGCCTCCTAATAGGGGCTGGAAACAACCGAGTCCCGCAAAGCAAGCTCTTATTGACGAACACAATGCTGTTGCAAAAACCTATGAAGACAAGCACTTGTATTTTGTTCCCCTCATGAGAAAATCCGAGTTTGATGTCTTGCCGCAACCTTTGAAAAAAATTTTTCAAAATAAAGCTGTTATGTACCATCAGGTCGAGGGGGGAGTGATTGTCAGTCTTTATAAACAGGTTGAGTTTGCACCTGACAAACAGGAGTGGGTTGATACTGGTAAAGGGTATTGGGTCTTTGTTAGCCCTGAGTTTCGTCGATGGCAGAAGGAGTTTCACGAAAGATTAAAGGATTTGGCGGGCTATTAGGGACATCAACATTTAAACTTTGGGTTGCTATTAGGGGATCTTTCTTTATGTTTCTGATGATTGATAACTTTAAATGTTGAGAACGCAATCAAAAACCTACCGGCCTGTATACTTGGGTGTTGGTTGCCGCCTGATTTTCAGAAAGCTCAGAAAGCCCTTTGCCGAAAACTATATCAAATGATGGAAAAGCAAAAAAAAGACAATCACAAAAGAAAATATGAAAACACCATAAAGTTTTTAGAACAAAACCTAAGATATGTCAATTTGTAGTGGCTAACAAGTCGTTCCACGGCGGACCGGCCTTCCATTGCGTTTGTTGTTGGCTTTTTTGTGTGGGCAATATTTGGTTATTTCATCAACCATGTCAGCATTAGCACCGGCCAGCCTGTGAACTTTGGTTAGGGGGTACATATGGGATTTTTAAAAAAACTTTTCGGGACGAGCCAACCTGCTCCAAATTTTCCTATCCATCCTGCTGATAAAGAACTAGTCACAGAGTATGATATCAAATGGTGGAAATCGTTGACGTTAGACGATTACAAAGCACTTGAACAACAGGATAACATTTTTCGACTGGCTCTTTATATGAAGCTTGTTGAAGAGGCCGGCTTGTCCGAGGAAGAAGCAGCCAAGCAAGTCAGAAAATCACATATTTACTATTATGTAACACTTAGAGCACGAGATGATGAGAAATACGGCTTTCTCGGTGAAGACGCTAAACTTCCTTATGTTCTAAAAGATAGGGCAAATAAGGCATTTGTTAAATATATAAGAAAGATGGATAAAAATGAAATTGAGTCTGCATCAAGCATGAACGCAATTGTAAGAGATCTAATTCGAACCGGAAAAGTATAATAACACAGCAAAGAGGTTTTTAGGGTGCGATATAAATCAATCATGGTGGACGGAGATGGGACATCCTTAAAATTATAAGTTTATTTTCATGAGTTTGTTGATGCGTGAATGAAACTTATTGATATTTCAAAGTTTTCGCCTAACCATGGGAGACTTTAATGAACAGTATGCTTGAGTCTATTAAAAGTACAGATATACCTGTTGATATTATAAAAGAGGCATCAAAACAAATATCTCATTATGCAGTCGGAATTGTAAAAATTCATAAAAGATTATCTTCTGAAGATGCAATTTTAGCTGGTTCTGGAACTTTAGTAGAAATTGATGGTACTTTGGGAATTCTGACAGCACACCACGTTATTAAGGAGCTACCTTCGCACGGTGAAATAGGCTTAATTTTATCTGAACAGATACATAGATATACACTTCAACCAGGATCGGTAAAGAAGATCAAAATTGCCAGCGGGCCAAAAGCTTCAGAAGGGCCAGACTTAGCGTTTCTCATTTTCCAACCAACTGATTTGAGACAAATAAAGGCATTGGGACAAATAAAGGCAAAAAAGTCTTTCTACAACCTTTTATTAAGACGCGATAGAATTATAAATAATCCACCCGAAAATGACATGGGAATATGGATTCTCTGTGGTTTTCCCGACGAACGAACCATTCGGGAAGCTTCGGATAGAGGCTTTGATACTATAATGGCTTTTCATGGCCTTTGTGATGCCGGTTGGGTTGAAAAAGAATATATTTCTGAAAGTTATGACTATTTAGAATTTGACGTTCGTTATGATAAAAATGGGCTCCAAAGACCACGAAGTTTTAAAGGGGTTAGTGGCGGTGGATTATGGCAGGTTCTTCTAATGCGGTCATCCGATGGAATAATTAAACCTCAAGAAATAATTCTTTCAGGTGTAGCTTTCTATCAATCGCCGGTGATCAACAATATTCTTTCAATTAAGTGCCATGGACGGCAAAGTATATACAGGATTTTATACGACGTTATTAAGGATAAATGCTCCTAACCATGGGTTATAGAAAAATGAATACGCCCGAAGAAGCTGAACTCGCGACTAAGAAGGCCGAGATAGAGAGGTTATCTCAATTACTGGCTGAAAAAGAACTTGATCTTAAGGAACTCAAACTTACTGTTGCGGCATTTCAGCACCGCCATTATTCCCAAGTTGGTAAAAGATACGTTGAACTTGACGAACTTCGGGCACAGATCGCTGAGCTAAAAGCCAGACAAAAGCCCCAAGATCACGAGCTGAACCAAGAAGCTGTAAAAGCTCGAACACAGGCGAAAAAGGCCGCTGAGGAATACGAGGGCGTCGACATCGAACCCCAAAAAGACTCGCTGGTGTCTGAAGAATCAGAGGAGGCAAAGACGCTGTATAGGAAGATTGCTTCGATCATACATCCCGATAAGGCAACAGACGACAAGTCTCGTCATGTCTGTACAAGGCTGATGGCTGAATTGAACGAAGCCTACGCACAAAAAGATATCACCAAAATGCAGAACATCCTTGATCAATGGCATGAAAGCCCCGAGGCCATATCAGGAGAAGGCACCGCTGCTGACCTGGTAAGAACCATCCGAGCGATATCACAAATCAAGAGACGGATATCGGAAATCGAGGCAGAAATCGCCGAGATAATGACTTCTGATATCAAGGTGTTGATGGACAAAGTGCATGATGCGGATTTGGCTGGCAGAGATATCCTTGCAGAAATGTCAGTTTCCATTGACTCTGAGATTCAGGATGCCCGAAATGAACTGGCAACGGTTAAGAGGTAAAATATGTCTGGTGATAACAATAAAAATCATATTGGTGCGATTGTAAAAGCTCGTACACTTGCACTCCAAAAAACCTCACCAAATTTAGCCCGAAGAGCGATTCAGGATATCGAACGGTTAACTACTGACCCACACGTATCTGAGTTAATCAGGCAGATGGTTGGCTCCTCAGATTGGAAAGTCCGAGAATTCACATGGATAGAACTCCGAAAAATGGGACCAACGTATAGGGGCTGGGCAGAATCACTTAGCAACATGATTTACACCGGTGACGGATGGTCTCGGATTTTTTCTGCAGAGGCTCTCTCTCGCTTTTCATGCAATCTCGAAGATGCTGTGCCCGTACTGACAGCTACCATCGAGGCTTGCCTTGACCGTAAAGATTATGGTTGGGGCTGGCTTGCCTGCGGAGCTCTTGGTAATTTTAGAGTGTTAGATAGCAAACTGGTGAAGCATGTATTACCCGTTTTAATTCGTGTTATTGAAGAGACTGCATATAACAATACCGACGTATCAACTGATAAACGTAACATGAGGGGTTATTCAATACTTGCACTGGGGAATTATGGAAATTTGGCAAAGCCAGCTTTGCTGAAATTGGCCCCCTTGCTCGAACACCGCTATGATCCTTTGTGGCAGATCTATTTTGATACTGCCCAAAAAATTGATCCTCGTGCAAAATCACAGGTTGACGCCCTCATTGTTTCGTTGAGTTCAAGAGACGCCCCTACAAGAGGGGAGGCGGTATGTTCAATAGCGAAATTAGGCAATACAGGTATCTCAGCAATACCAGAACTACTATCACTTGTTAATGACGAGAATTTCGACGTCAGAAGATTTCTGGCAATTGCGCTGGGCAAACTGGGGCAGAGAACTGATGAAATTATCAATATTTTAAATACCATGACCCATGACACCGATATTTCTGTAAAAGTGGGGGCGTTTTATTCTCTTGTGTGTTTAGGGGAAAACCGACAAAGTAACCTCCATAAATTACTTGGATTATTATCGCACAGTGATTCTTTTGTGCGTTATCTATCTGTGTGGGCTGTTGGCGAAATTGGAGCTATTGACAGGGATAACACAATCTCTTGTCTGACGCATGCACTCAGGCAGGAAGATAATTCACGTAATAAGGATTTAATAGCAGAATCAATTAACAAGATCAGCAAATGCTAACAAGGCGCTCCACCTGACCGCTTTTCCGCTACGCTCCAAAGCGGCAGGTGAGCTTGGTCGTTAGGCAAAAATAGAAAGGAGGATTCAGATGATCAGATTATTCACCGATGTCGCAGAGCAATTCGGTTCCTCGGACGAAGGCAACAAATCATCCGTCAGGGCGATACAATCGTGGCAGTATCTCATTGGCAAGGCCAGAAACAGACAGCTTGTAAAATACAGTGAATTGGCCAACTTGATGGGATACACTGACTGTCGCTCATTAACGTCCATTCTTGGTCACCTTATGTTTTTTTGTGAGCAAGAAGGTCTCCCACCACTCACCATTATTGTTGTCAACAGCGGTGGCTGTCCTGGTGAAGGTTTCACACAGGTCGGGAGAAACGAGTTGGACATAGGTCGGGAGCGTACCTTCAACTACGACTGGTTTTCCGTCTATCCCCCATCTCCCGAGGAACTCAAGGCAGCGTGGGATGCCGCTCATAATAAATGATTTGCTCAACAGAAGAGAAAAAGAGGATAGAAGAAAAAAGACGGTGAAGTGAAACTTTTGCCTAACCAGGCGCTGCAGTTGACGGCGAGTACGCCGCAACTGAGCTTTTTCGTTAGGCACATTAAACTAAAAAGGAGGATTCAAATTATGACAAAAAAAATCACAAGACCAGCATCCTTGGTAAAACAAGGCGACCTGACACTTTATGCAACATCATTAAAAGTTTCAGACCTCTTAATTCCAAGCTTTTACAGTATTGATCGACTTGATCCTGAAAACGCAAATGAAAAAGGTTATCAAAGATTGTTAAATAAAGGAAGAGCAAGAAAACTTACGGACTATATTGTTGCTGGACAAGAAACAAGAGACGCATTTTTACCGACAAGTATTTTCATTGCTACGGATAAAAATATTCCTTTCAATCTGACTAACAACACAATTGAAATAGACATTGATGAGGTTGGACCTTTCAATGTGGTTGACGGACAGCATCGTGTTGAAGGGTTAAAAATGGCAGCCGCGAAAGACCAAAGAGTTTTGGAATTTGAAATTCCTGTTAACATTGCTATTAAACTCCCAGTCATTGCACAAATGTGTCACTTCCTTATTGTTAATACCACACAGAAAACTGTTGAGGAAGGTGTTGCCCAAAGAATTCGTGCAAGATTAACAAGGGCATTGGAACTTGAGGAAATTCCGCACTTACCGAAGTGGATTTTAAATTCAGTACAAAAGGGAGAAGATGAAAAGGCATTACAATATGTTGATTTTTTAAACACAAACAATGAAAGCCCTTGGCACAATAAGATTAAAATGGCAAACGAGGAAAATAGTGAAGGAAGTATTAATCAAAAAAGTTTTGTAAAGGCAATTAAAAAATATGTTTTAGTTGCAAACAATCCAATTACTATTCACACTGACGACAAACAACACAAAATTTATTTAAACTATTGGAAAGCAATAACTAACATTATTGGAACTGATGATTCAACAGTATTATTCAAATACAATGGAGTTGAATTGTTCAATAAATTTTGTGTTCCATTCTTCAACAAAATTATTAATATGCCTGACTTTAAAGTTCCAACAATGCAAATATTATTAGAAAAAGTATTTGACAATGCTGAAGGCGATGGAGCAGGAGTTGGGCATATGGATTTTTGGGTAAAAGGAGGTAATGCAAGCGGTCTAAATACTGGCGCATTAAGTAAAATCAATACGGAATTAGTGAAAGTACTTCACAAATTGACAGATGGTGCTAATGAAAAAGAAATGGATGTATGAAAATTGAACAACTAATTCCTCTGCCAAAAGATAAAGTGCATTTTAAACTTTCATCTTTTAAATCCGTCCCTAAAGAACCAGGTTGTTATGTGCTTACAACATTTGACAACGACATTCTTTACATTGGACTTTCTGACAATTTATTTGACAGGTTTCGTCAGCACCTTGACAAACCTGAAAAGACAAATCCGACAAAAGTAGGGAAAGCGGTTTGGTTTTACTACACAATTTACGACCCGACAAACTTGCCTAAACTTGAAAGGACTTGGCTAAATCAATTTGATGTAATACACGGACGACTTCCAATATTAAATAAAGTAAATTCTCCAGTAAGCTGACAGAGAAATTAAGAAAAGGGAAATTAAGAAAGGATTAAGAAAGGGGACGCAACCCTTTTGGGACAACGATCAATAAAAGCCTAACCAGTCGCTGAAGCTGACTGGCGAGGACGCCAGCAGCTTAGATCAGGCGTTAGGAGGACAATGACAAAGCCGGCAAAGATTTCTTTGAGAGTCGGATTCGGTTTACTTGACCTCTTGTCTTGCCATCGGCGTTGGCGGGATAGTCTGAGGGATGATACAGTCGTTTTCTCAAGGATCACTGGTTTCGACATGGCGTAGCCTGACCAGCTTAGTCCTATCATTGCAAGAGCGTTCGTCAGTAGTGTCATGGGCATTCTGATACTGGTC
>JBDRFJ010000221.1:0-11888 GCA_043818915.1 Pseudomonadota bacterium
CCCGTTTAAGTCCCATTATATGGATCTAAATGGGCTTAAATACCACTTTGTTGATGAAGGATCCGGCGATCCGATTATAATGATTCATGGAAATCCAACCTGGTCTTTCTATTATCGTAACCTTGTAAAGGAGCTTTCGCCTAAATTTCGAACCATTGCAGTAGATCATATCGGCTGCGGACTGTCTGACAAGCCTGACATAAAAACATACGACTACAGGCTGAAAAGCCGTGTAAATGATATAGAAGCTCTTTTAGATTACCTTGACCTGAAGGAAAAGCTGACTCTTGTTGTTCACGACTGGGGTGGAATAATCGGAATGGCTTATGCTGTAAAACACCCGGAAAGAGTTAAACGCATAATTATAATGAACACCGCTGCTTTTTTTCCTCCGGGAAATAAAAAGCTGCCCCTCAGGCTAAGGATAATAAGGAATGTTTATCCTTTCGCAAGCTTTGCAGTACTTGGTTTTAATCTATTTGCATATTCAGCTCTTTTCATGGCAACAAAAAAAGGTCTGTCAAAAGATGTAAAATCCGGTCTGATTGCCCCGTACAACTCCTGGAAAAACAGGATCGCTACGCTAAAGTTTGTTCAGGACATTCCTTTAAGCGAAAATGACCCAAGCTACAGCATTGTGAAACATGTTGATGAAAATCTCCATAAACTTTCAGATATTCCAATGCTGATATGCTGGGGCAGCCATGACTTTGTGTTTGACCTTTCATATCTTTCAGAATGGCAGCGACGTTTCCCAGATGCAGAGGTTCATACTTTTTCAAATGCAGGCCATTATGTACTTGAAGACGAGCCTTATAAAATCATAGTATTAATTAAAAAATTTTTAGAGAATTATCCGATATAACAAATAGGTAGCCGTTTATGGCTTGAAATTGGAAATTGGAAAGTAGAAATTGGGAAGAACAGTACAAAAGCATGAAGTCCAAATTTCCAATTTCCAATTTCAACGTTCCGTGAACCATTACCAAAACATGAAAGGCAACCCTGAACCGTGAACCCTGAACCTAACAACCTGAGTAGTTACCATCATTTTTTCTTTGCTATATAACGCATCCTGAGATCATAGAGGATATTGCTCAGGAGATTCTCTTCGTCTGAAGTCAGATTCCCCTTGGTCTTTTCATCAAGCATTCCCAAAATATCTATGGTCTGTTTTGCCAAAGGGAGATCTTCTTTTTTGGCTCCTGTGCCCGGATCCGGTATTTCTCCGAGATGGAGAAGGGCTGAGGAACTCAAAGAGAAGATAAATGTGGAGAAGGTTATTTCCGGGAGTTGGACCCCGGCATCTTCTTCGGGTTCCTTTTTTTCGCTTGGCGCCTCTTCGATCGGTTTTTTCCCTGCCTGTTGTTCGGCGCCGCTTGGTTCTTGCGAAAAAATGCGTTTGTCCTTAATTATAAATCCCTTTTCTTCCTCCATAGTTGCCTCCTTAAACAAGACAGCTTATAGCTGTTATAGCTTTGAAGAAAATGTTTTTGGCCATTTCGATTTTAGTAAAATGGGTGTCACGAGATGCGAGTTAAGGGTTACGAGTTTTAAGTCCTTAACCCGTAACTCGCAACCCGCAACACAATGTCTCTTAACTCAAGGTCATATTATACATCAAAATCATATTTTGGAAACCATATAATTAGGTAATTCTATAGCTCCAATTGTTTGACTGACTTGACCAATGGAAGAGATTTAAGCTCCTGGAGTACCTTGTTTGGTGCGGAGGTGTCTGTGACAAGAAAGATTACATTGCGGTCTCCACCCGTATCCTGTCCCACATGCATGCGTGTAATATTGATGCCGTGTTTTCCTAATAACGTTCCGATACTCCCGATCGCTCCTGGTTTGTCTTCATTGTTTACGGATAAAATATGTCCTTCCGGCACCAAATCGAGACGGGAGGTATTAATACAGACAATTCTTGGATTGCTTTTCCCGAAGAGAGTGCCGGAAATAGTGTTGGTCCCATCAGAGGCCTTTGCGTGCATGGTGATCAGATTGGCATAATCTTCAACCTCGGTGCTTTTGGATTCCACTACCTTAATGCCGCGTTCCTTGGCTATTGCCGGAGCATTGACAAAATTGACAGCGTCTCTCAAAATAGGGGTTAAGAATCCCTTCAGGGCGGCTATGGTGACAGGAGACATATCAACGCCGGAAAAGTCTCCTATATACTCGATTCTCACCTCATTAACAGCGCCTCCCGCGAGTTGATATTGGAGGCTCCCCATGCGCTCGGCCAGAACAAGGTAGGGATTTAACATATCAAGCAGTTCTCCTGTGACCGACGGCACATTCACCGCATTAATAACGGTTCCATTTTGGAGATAGTCGATAATCTGTTGGGCTACGGATACCGCTACATTTATCTGTGCCTCGGTGGTTGAGGCCCCCAGGTGGGGGGTTGCTATGACATTGTCCAATTCAAATAGAGGAGATTTGCCCGGAGGTTCTGTTTCAAACACATCGAGGGCCGCTCCTGCCACCTTGCCGGACTTTAATGCCTCGAGGAGGTCCGCATCTTTCACTATACCCCCCCGGGCGCAATGGATGAACATTACCCCATTTTTCATCTGATCAAACGCGGACTTGTTCAGGAGTCCCATAGTGCTTTCCATCTTGGGGACATGTACGGTAATATAGTCGGACCGCTTGAAAAGCTCTTCTATGGATACCGATTCTACGCCTGCTTTGTCCAAGATTTCCTTATTGGAATAAGGATCATGAACGATAACGTTCATCTTAAATCCCTTGGCCCGATTTGCAACGATACTCCCTATCCGCCCAAAACCGATTATGCCGAGAGTCTTGTTGAACATTTCTCTCCCTCTGAGTTTTTTCTTCTCCCAAAGGCCTGCTTTTAAGGTGGCTGTCCCCTGTGGAATATTCCTTGAGAGGGAAAGCATGAGCGCCATCGTATGCTCCGCGGTGGTAATCACATTCCCTTCCGGTGTGTTCATTACAACCACACCGTTTTTTGTCGCCGCGGGTATGTCCACATTGTCCAGACCGATACCGGCACGCCCAATCACCTTTAGATTAGTGGCCGCTTCAATTATCTCTGCTGTGACCTTGGTAGCGCTCCTAATCACCAATGCGTCATAGTCTTTTATAATTGCTTTTAATTCTTCCGGAGAAAGACCGACATTGACATCCACATCGATTCCGTCGGCCTCCTGAAACATTTCAATGCCAATATCTGCTAAATTATCGCTGACCAGCACCTTCATTATAAGTATTCCTCCCGTTATTGTCTCATTTTGACTAAGGCATAGTATTTATAACCTAAACTTTGTACTTTTAAAATGAATAAATTGTCAAGTGCAAACGGGTCAATTTTTCCTTGACGCATTGTCTTTCTTTGTAGTAGTAACTCTTTTTTGCCGAAAAATCGTTGCGTTAGCATGTTAATAAAATGGCGGAAAGTACTATGAGGCTGTCCGAGAATTTTGATCCTACTGCAAAAGCTTGAGAAACGGCCCAAATTCTCGGACATCCTCCTATGGAGGAAAAAATGAAAGAAAATCGCGTATACAATTTCAACGCCGGTCCGGCAGCCCTTCCCCTTCCTGTTTTGGAAGAGATCCGGGATGAATTTTTGAATTATCAGGGCTCCGGCATGTCTATTACAGAGGTGAGTCATCGGTCAAAGTGGTTTGATGAGGTCATAAATGATGCAAAATCTCGTGTCAAAAGGCTCTTGAAACTAGGTGACGACTATCATGTGCTTTTCCTGCAAGGGGGCGCCAGTATGCAGTTTTGCATGGCTCCTATGAACTTGATTCCTGAGGGACAGCCCGCTGATTATGTTAACACCGGTACCTGGTCGACCAAGGCGATCAAGGAGGCCCAAATCCAGGGGAAAAAGGTCAATGTGGTCGCCTCTTCAGAGGACAAGAACTTCTGTTATATCCCTCGTGACATCTCTTTTACAAAAGGAGCGGCATATGTGCACCTTACCTCTAACAACACGATCAAGGGGACCCAGTGGGCCTCTTTCCCGGATACCGGTGACGTCCCGATTGTCTGCGACATGTCTTCTGATATTATGAGCCGTCCTTTTGACGTCGCACCTTTTGGATTGATTTATGCCGGGGCACAAAAAAATATCGGGCCGGCCGGCGCCACCCTGGTGATTATCCGGGATGATATGGTGAAACGGGTCCCTGAAAATATTCCCACTATGCTTAAGTATTCAACATTCGTAAGCAAGGATTCCATGTTCAATACCCCGCCCTGTTTTGCTATTTACACGTGCCAGTTGGTCCTGAAATGGCTGGAAGAAACCATAGGCGGCCTGGATAAAATGGAAAAGATAAACCGGGAAAAGGGAGCGATCCTTTATGACGTGATAGATAACAATGACTTTTATCGGGGCACGGCGGAAAAGGATAGCCGGTCGCTGATGAATGTGACCTTTCGTCTTCCAAGTGAAGAATTGGAAAAGGAATTTGTGGCTGAGGCCCTTGCGAATGGATTAGGGGGGCTGAAGGGGCACCGCTCAGTAGGAGGGTGCCGCGCTTCAATCTATAATGCAACAAGAATCGATGCGGTCCAAACCCTTGTAGATTTTATGAAAGAGTTCGCGCGTAAAAAATGATCAAACTCGGAATCATAGGCCTTCAGAGGAGTGGCAAGTCAACGGTATTTCGTGCTCTGACCGGAAGCCGCGGGGATACGGAAACCTCCTACCGTAAGGGTACTGATCAGATAGGGGTTGTCTCTGTCCCTGACGACAGGGTAGGCATACTAAGCGGTATGTATAATCCCAAAAAGACTACGTATGCCCAGGTCGAGTATCTTCTCCCTGCCCCCAACACTACCAGGGGATCCAGCGACAAAGAAGCAGAAACATGGAAGCTGGTTAAAAACTGCGACGCCCTGATCCACGTGGTCCGCAATTTTCAGGAACCCGGGGGGGAACCTCCGAAGAGCCGGGACGATTTTCAGAAACTTGAAGAGGAACTGATCTTTACGGATCTTATAATCGTGGAAAAACGGCTCGAACGGATCGAATCAGAGAAAAAAAAGGGTAGAAAGATAAATGAAGAAGAACATTCTCTCCTGAAGTCTTCCCTTGAGATACTTGAGGCGGAGAAACCGTTGCGGGATGTTCCGGAGCCGGCCTCTTCCCCCCTCCTAAAGGGGTACACGTTCCTTTCCGCGAAACCTGTGCTGGTCCTGTTTAACAATTCTGATGAAGATGATACGTCTCCCGACTGGGTGGCAACGGAAGGAAAACCGAATACAATGGTGGTCAGAGGCGAGCTGGAGATGGAGCTTGCCCGGATGTCTTCCGAGGACGCCGCGGAGTTTTTGGCGGAGTTTGATATCAATGCCTCCGCGCTCGACCGGGTGGTTCAGCGTTCATATGAACTCCTGGGGCTTATTTCCTTTTTTACCGTGGGAGAAGATGAAGTAAAGGCATGGACCATCAAAGAGGGGACAGTAGCGCTTGATGCCGCTGACGTGATCCACTCAGATATTAAAAAAGGTTTTATACGAGCAGAAGTTGTGGCCTATGACGACCTGATAAAATCCGGCAGCTACCAGGAGGCAAAAAAACAGGGATTGGTTCGTCTGGAAGGGAAGGAATATCCGGTAGCAGATGGAGATATTATTAATTTTAGGTTTAATGTATAAAATTCTCAAAGTTTCCTCCCCCGTATCAACTGGATTATCAGCCAGAATCCTAATACTACCGAAAAAAGAAACCCAAGAACTCCCAGTACCGGATAGCCGAACAGAAAGGGCCCTATGCCCGAGGTGATGATCATGGAGGAGCCTATAATAAGCGCCGCGATGATCAGGCCGAAAGTGATCCTGTTTCCCGCAAGGTAAATGGATGAATTCATCCGTTCGAGTCCTTGATGTTGAATCCGTATAGAGAGTCTTTCACCTTCGATTGTCTTCAGGATCTTTTCTGACCGTTCCGGCAGACTTCCGAGAAGCTTAGACAGCTTTGAGATATTGGAAATAAAATACCGGAGCGCTGTGACCGGATTGAAGCGTTCCAGGGCGAGCCGTTTGATGAATGGCCGTGCCTGCTCGATTACGTCAAATTGCGGGTACAGGTGCTGACCGACCCCCTCAATCGCCATAAGCGACTTGAGCATGAACACATAATCTGAGCGGAGCTCCACATTATGCTGGCGTAAGATGCCGATAAGGTCAAGAAAGAGACTCCCCACATTAACTGAAAGCAGCGCCTGCGCGTGGAGGGTATCGATGATATCCATGACTTCGTTTTGCAGCCCGGTTTCGTCCAGGAGGGGGGGCACGGACATTGCCATGGAAAGGGTGGTCTGAACAAGTTTCTGGGCGTCCTTTTCAACGATTGCGGTGATGAAATCAAGGATCGCGTAACGCATTTCCTTGGTAAGCCTTCCCACCATCCCCCAATCAAGAAAACATATAATATTGCCCGGCAGGAATCGCAGATTCCCCAAATGGGGGTCGGCGTGGAAGAACCCGTCGACAAGGATCATCTTCAGCGCAATCTCTACGCCACGTTTTGCGAGTACTTCTCTGTCGGCCCCGATCTTGTCAACCTCATCCGCGTGTACCCCGGCGATCAGTTCCATGGTCAGAACCGTTTTGGTGGTAAGCTCCGGATAGATCGCGGGAACATAGACGTCTTCCACTCCTTTGAAATTGTGACGGAATATCTCTATGTTGCTCGCTTCATGGATGAAGTCGAGTTCCTTGGTTACGTGTTTTTTTACCTCGGCCACGAGACCGGGGAGATTATAGAAACGCAGGGCCTCCAGTCGATCGTGGATCAGGTTGGCAATGACATCGAGTATGTAAAGATCGGATTTTATAATATTATTTATGTTTGGGCGCTGGACCTTTACAGCCACATTGTCTCCGGCATCTTTCAACCTGGCCCGGTGGACCTGCGCGAGAGAAGCAGCAGCAATCGGCTCGTGATCGAACTCGTCGAACATATCTTTTAGGGGCTTGCTCAACGAGGTTTCAACAGCATCCTTAACGACTGGAAACGGTTCATGCCCCACTGTCTCCTGCAAGAGTTTCAACTCGTTGACCAGACCTTTGGGGATCAGGTCCGGCCGCATACTCATGATCTGGCCGAACTTGACAAACGTGGGACCGAGTTCCTCTATAGCCATCCGGATTCGCCCCCATATGGAAACACCTTCCTCAATATGGGTGATCTTTTTAACTAAGAGATATCCCGGAATATCGAGTCGCTCAATGATGCCGTCGAACCCGTACTTAAAAAGGACGCCCATAATATCTCTAAAACGTCCTGCATGCCGAATTGTTGCGAAATCGAACAAATTACGACTTCAGGCGGGCCTCCAAGGCCTCCACCCGCTCCTTTAACGCTTCAAATTCCTCTTTGGAGACACTTTGAAATTCAGACAAAACCTTCTCGATTTCCTTTTTCCCCTTATTCTGAATCGATTCAAGGTCCTCACGTGCTTCTTCCAGCAGCTCTTTGGTCATCTTGTCGGCTTCACCCGCGGTTAATTTGCCTTTGCGAACAAGAGAACGCGTTACTGACTCTACCGACTCCTTTGCAATAGCAGCAGCGCCCAGCCCCATCCAAAATCCCTTTTTAAGTAGGTCGATCATGGTATACTCCTATATATTCTTAATGATTATTTACTTATACCATTCAAGGAATCCTCTGGCAACACATCTTTCAGGATTCTTGACATTTAGGATTTAACATGAGATTGAGGGATTGCGAATTAAGGGATTGAGGAATTGACGGGTCAGAAGACAGAAGTCAGAGGTCAGAGCTGAAAGCTCAAAACCTGAAACCTGAAAAATGACAAAAACATGAAAAAAGGTGAAACGTTAGAGCTTGCGATTGAGAAGGTGATTTTTGGCGGCCAGGGGCTTGCCCGGGTGGACGGGTTTGCCGTATTTGTCGAAAACACCATTCCCGGAGACCGGGTGCAGGCGCAAATTTTCAAGAAAAAGAAGCGATTCGCTGAAGCACGACTCGTCCAAGTCATTGAACCTTCTCACGACAGGATTCAGGCCCCCTGCCGATACAGCGGTATTTGCGGCGGATGCAAGTGGCAGTTTTGCGAGTATGAGAAGCAGTTGGAGTATAAAAGAGAACATGTAATCGACTCGCTGGAACGGATTGGAAAATTAGAGGACGTACCGGTCCGTCCGGCGATTCCTTCCCCAAAGCGTTTCGCATACAGAAACAAAATGGAGTTCTCCTTTTCCGACCGCAGATGGCTTCTGCCGGAAGAGCTGGGGAGCGACGCGCAGCAGTTGGATTTTGCCCTTGGACTACATGTATCAGGCACCTTTTACAAGATCTTAGACATTGAAGAATGTCTCCTTCAAGACGACACAGGCAATAATATCCTTCGCGATGTCAGGGACTACGCCTTAAAGAGCGGGATCCCGGTGTACGGTATAAAGACACATGTCGGTTTCTGGCGCTTTTTAATGCTTCGTTACTCCCATGCTAATAACGAATGGATGGTAAACATCGTCACATCAGAAGAGATGAGAGAGGCCGTGCAACCTCTGGCTGATATGTTGGCGCAAAAATACAAAAATATCGCGTCAGTGGTCAACAACATCAATGCCCGCAAGGGGAGTATCGCCGTGGGGGAAGAGGAGATACTACTTTACGGCAGGCCGACCATAGAGGAGTCGATCAACGGCTTTGTGTTCGAGATCTCCGCCAACTCCTTTTTTCAGACCAACACCCTCGGCGCTGAAAAACTGTACGCGACAGTAGAAGAGTATGCGGGACTGACAGGGGCGGAAACCGTGGTAGATCTTTACAGCGGCACGGGCACGATCCCCATATTCCTTTCCAGGTCCGCCCGAAAGGTGATCGGCATAGAGATCGTGGAAAGCGCGATTCAAGACGCGGAAAGAAACTGCAAGAGAAACAACATCTCCAATTGTGAGTTCCTCCGCGGTGACATCAAAGACCTGTTGCCCGGCATTTCAGAAAAACCCGACGTGATGGTTATCGATCCCCCAAGGTCAGGGATGCATCCCGATGTAGTCAAGCAGGTGTGCGCACTCGCGTCGCCGAAGATTGTCTATGTCTCCTGTAATCCAGCCACATTAGCGCGAGACCTCGAGCTCCTCAAAGAATACTACCATGTAGCGGAGGTCCAGCCCGTTGACATGTTCCCGCACACCTTTCATATCGAGTCGGTGGCGCGGCTGGAGAGGAAGTAAAAAAAGGGCTCACCGGATACGATGCCTGTTATGCGGCCCTTGCCAATTATTGAGAGGCTACTCCATATTATCACAAATAATTTGACTTAAGATAAAAGATATCATATAAACTGGATATGCGTACTACCACCCTAATTGAAAGGATTCAACGGATTGACGCACCGTTAGATCGTTCCGCCTTTTTGTGGGGGCCGAGAAAGACGGGCAAGACAACTCTGATGCGTCAACAATTCCCCCGTGCCTGCTGGATCGATTTGCTCGATTATGATCTTTTCTTGTCATTGAGTCAGCGACCTACCAGGCTACGCCAGATGCTTGGGGCGCAGCCTTCCAAGACAGTTGTTATCGATGAGGTTCAGAAGATTCCTCATCTCATGGACGAAATTCATTGGCTCATAGAAAATGCCGGTTTCCAATTTATCCTATCGGGATCGAGCGCCCGTAAGTTCAGAAGGGGGAAGGCCAATCTGTTGGGTGGAAGGGCCTGGCGCTTTGAGCTTTACCCCTTGGTGACCAAGGAGTTAAAGGACTTCAACCTGGACAAGGCGCTGTCGTCCGGCCTTCTGCCTTCTCACTACCTTTCGCCGGACAGCGAAATGGACCTGAAGGCTTATGTCCATGACTATCTCAAAGAAGAGATTCAAGCCGAGGCGCTCACCAGAAATCTGCCGGCTTTTTCGCGATTCTTGCAGTCAGCGGCTATTACGAATGGAATGCTGTTGAATTACTCCAATGCAGCCCGAGAATCCGGTGTTTCTGTGAAGACGATTAGACAATATTATCAAATAGTTGAAGATACCCTGATAGGACGCCAATTATTGCCCTGGAAAAAATCAAAGAAAAGGAGGCTCATTGAAACCGCAAAATTCTTTTTCTTTGACATGGGTATTGTGTCGAGCCTTTTAGGCTACAAGTCCCTCACCCCCGGCACCACAGAGTATGGCAGGGCCTTTGAGCATTTTATTCTTCAGGAGTGCTGGGCGTACAGGCATTACAGCAGGCGGGACTTCCCCATGGCATTCTGGAGAACAGCGAGTGGCACTGAAGTCGACCTCATCCTGGGAGATGCCGAGGTCGCGATCGAAATTAAGGCCTCTGAAAACGCGGGAGATAAAACAAAAGGGATCCACCTCTTTAAAGAAGAACAGAAGTGCAAAAAAGGCCTTATCATTTCCCGAGATCCTTTTCCCAGAAAACTGTCTTCAACCATCACTGTTTTGCCATGGCATATTTTTTGTGCAATGCTCTGGGAGGGTGAAATCATATGAACTCTGCCGCCCCCACCCCTTCAGCCTGACACCTAATCCCCAATACCTGCATTATGACTCCCTTCCCCTTTGAGCTTTGAGCTATAAGCTATCCGCATCCGGTCACATGAGTCAGACTTCATTCATGATCGCCGGACAAAGTGAAGATGGGGGAGGACAGAGAAGGTCAGTTTAAAACAGGAGAGTCGACAAGAATGTCCAAATGTTAAGGACGTCCCGGTCGGCTCAGACGGCGGAAGACAGTCACCGACGCGCCAAAGCCGCTATGGCGACGGAGCGATGACAGAGGGCAGATGACTGATCGTGGAGGAGATAGGTGATGAGAAGTGAGTGGAAACATTTCTTCCAATATGTTATCTTGACAAAATAACTGATATTTAGAATGTGAACCGTGATAGACCTCTATAACCGCCGCATCTCTAAACGGAAAGCGGGATGAAGAGAACCGACTCCCCAAATCTTTATATTATCGCAGGACCAAATGGCGCGGGCAAGACGACATTTGCGAGGGAATTCCTGCCTCACTATGTAGAATGCCTGGAATTTGTAAATGCCGATTTGATTGCGAGCGGTCTTTCACCTTTTGCGCCTGAGCGTGAAGCTATCCGGGCCGGCAGGCTCATGCTGGAACGGATTCATCTGCTCGCTGACAGCGGTCTCGACTTTGGATTTGAAACTACGCTGTCTGGAAGAGGCTATCTACGCCTTTTGCGTGATTTAAGAGACCGGGAATACCGGATCAGCCTCTTCTTTCTATGGGTCAATGATATTGAGATAGCCTTGGCGCGTATTGCACACCGTGTAAAAAGAGGAGGTCACAATATTCCTGAGGAGATTGTTCGTCGCCGTTTCCATAAGGGGTTGGCCAATTTTTTCCGGCTATATCGTCCATTAGTCGATTTCTGGGCGATTATCGACAATTCAACTTCTGTGCCCAATATGGTTGCTTTCGAAAAAGACGGTATATTGAAAATCGTTGATAAGCATCTTTTTTCTGTTTTATCGAATAAAGCGGAGACATCATGACCGATAACAAAAAAGTATCCGACATGCCTTTGGAAATTCGTGCCGAGGAGGCAATGAGAAAAGCGGTGGCCAATGTAATTGCAGATCACAAACGAACCGGAGATCCTATTGTAATCTGGCAGGATGGAAAGGTTGTCGAGGTTCCTGCCGATCGAATCGAAGTCCACGAACCGGAAGCCGAGTACGGACGACGGACGACGGACGACATAATTTAACCTGCCGAAAAATTAGAAAAAGAGTTTGACTTTAATCGCTTTTCCGATGAAAATATAAAAAGTTTTAGCTCAAGTATTTTCATTCCGTTCTTGCCTAAGTAAAATATCTGTAGTGTGTAGAAACGTTACACCGAATCACCTCCGAAAATCCCCTTATTGTAACGTTTCGTTACAG
>JBDRFJ010000222.1:0-25575 GCA_043818915.1 Pseudomonadota bacterium
GAGATTTGTAAGATAAGGAGCTTGGGTTACCGGATGTTGAGGTATCTCACAAGGGCGTCTTTTACGATCCGGGCGTTTTCCAATGCAGAGCCTTTGCTGCTGTCAACGATGATTTCAGCGTCCGGGTTTTCTTCGTACGGGACGTCTACTCCAATTACCTTGCCCAGGTCTTCAAACTGCGTTTCCTTTTCTTTTCGTTCCAGGGCGCGGCGATACATTTGCGCCACAACCAGGGTACTTTCTCGTTTGGACTCGCGTTCTATACACACATCAAGGGGGCACTTGACCATCACTTCGATAAACCGCTCGATCTTCTGTCTGGCCCGATCACGGTACGACCGTTTGTGGGCGGTGCCGTCTATAATTACATTGATCCCGTTCTGTACGCACTTTGCCGCGCGGCCAGCTAATTTTTCATACACAAAATCACGTTCCGCATCCGTATATTGCGGATTCGGCACATACTTTTTTCGTATCGCGTCCAGCTCGATTCGTTCGCACGTGATCCCGTCGTTGGTCAACAGCTCACACACGATCTTTGAGAGTTTGCTTTTGCCGGAGCCGGGGAGGCCTGTGAACCAGGCAGCCCACCCTGTTAGACCTTTATTCGAGATACTGGTTGAGGTCATGTATTTCCATTTTGTCTGTTGAAAGGACATTTCTAATGAAGTGAAAGAGTTTTTGTCGTGTCTCCTCGGAATGATTCGGGTACCATTCCGGAGAGGCGATTACCAGGCCGCGAAAGGCATAAAAAGGTTGAATTACGTCGAAGATTTCCTGGTCTTTTGTTCTCTCAAGGTAGGTTGACATGTAGGTGTCGTGCAATTCTTTGTAGGGGCCGTCAAGCTTTCCATATTCGAGGAGAGAATAGAGGAGATAGTTAATGCTCAACGTTGCCACATCATCGGCTGCTTCCCCGTACTCGCCCCTGCTTCTATCAAAGGTGGAAAAATCGGTACCCTCACGAAATTTTAGATTCCATGGGTGAAAGTCGCCATGTTCGCGGCAGAGACGATGGGTATATTCTTTGAGCTTCCAGCGCCATTCAACACACTGTTTTTCGATCTCACAAAAGGCGTCATCGGGAAAGGCTTCATAATGTCGCGGGTATCCGTCGATAATTCCCATTATACATTCGCCATGGCCGACAAGCTCTCTCACCTTTCTGATGTAGAGGTCGGGGTCATCTTTTTTTTCGCTGTGAACCTCTGCCAAATATTCAGCAAGCGCTTTCGCCCTCTCAAGATCGAGGTCTGTAAGGGGCTCTGTTCGTAGGCGTTTCAGGTCCAAAAAGTAATCAGATCCTTCGACCTTTTCGGTCAACAAAAAATAAGCCTGCGCGTCGCGAACCGAACGTGCCCTCCCCTGGGCCGTGAAATAACCGATGTCAAGAGGGTGGGCGTGCCTGGGGAGCCGTTGTCCGGCATCATACTGAAACAACAACACCTGGGCCCTGTCCCACAAGTACTGGTGACCGTATTTATCTCTTCGCATGGTAGAAAAGACGACTGACCGGTCCTTGTCGTCTTTGCGAAATGTGATCAAAAAGGTCTCCCCATATCCCAGCTTTTTTATAGTATCGTCAAATTTACCCAGCTTGTCGGTTCCAACCAGCTCTACCGGTCCGCCAAAACGTTCTTCAAGGTATTTCTTAAGGGCATCGATCTGAACAGGAATATTGTTCATTGATTGGGTGTTCATGTGTTGCTCCTTACAGAATTAAAGAGCTATTAATATAATCAAACCTTTCCATAAATTGTTCCAAATCGAATCGGTATTCCTGTGTGCCGTGACACGCTACTGCGTATGATGCACATAGGCTTCCCATCAGGGCGCTCTGAACAATATCGTTGCCCAAAGTCAGCCCCTTGATAAGCCCGCCTCTATAGGCATCACCGGCGCCGGTAGGGTCAGATACCTTTTCAGGCTCTATGGCGGGGATTGTTGTCTCCCCTTCGCCGGAAAAAACTACTGATCCGTGCTCTGCTTTAGTGGTGATGACAGTGTCTGTAAGGTCTAGTAATGCATCACGGTTCAAGCCAAGGGTCTTTTGGATGATTTCCAGCTCATAGTCGTTTGAAATAAGTATTGTCGCCCCGTCAATGCACTCCTTGAGTTGTTCCGCCTCCCAGGCGGTAAGAGATTGCCCCGGATCAAAGATGTAACGGATCCCTTTTTCTTTATATATACGGCAATAATCAAACATGTCATCCAGGTTCCCAGGCGCGACAATTCCAACACATTCCGACGATGTAACCCCATCGAACGTATACCCTGATGAATATTTCATGGCCCCGGGATTAAATCCCGTAATCTGGTTGTCGGAAAGGTCAGTGGTAATGTAGGCGCTTGCCGTAAATTCCTCTTTCACAATCCGGACAGTGTCCGTTCCTATATCATTCTCCCGAAGCCAGGAAAAGTATTGCGCGTGATCATGACCGATACATGAAAGCAGGGTAGGCTTTTCTCCCAAGAGGGCAAGAGCATAGGAAATATTCCCTGCTGTTCCACCGAACCTTTCCTGCATTCCGTTTACGGTAAAGCATACATTGAGTATATGAATTTTGTCCGGAAGGATGTGGTCAGCGAATCTTCCCTCAAAATTCATGATCCTGTCGTAGGCCAAGGAGCCGGAAACAAAGATATCCATTGGTGTTTCTCCTTATATTTATTTACATAGTTTTTGAAACTGCCCCTCTTGTAATTTTTTTCTCTTAAAATGTCAACATATCGTGTAGTTAAATGTGGACTTTATTTAAACAAGAAAATATAGTACAAAATGAACTGAGGTTGAAAATCCAGTGGTTCAATGGTTCAGGGGTTCACGGTTCAGGGTTGTTTTTTGGTTTAACCTTGAACCGTGAACCCCTGCACTTTGAACCAGAGCAGTTACAAATATCTTGCGTGAGCAGGTTTATCTAAATTAGGAGACTTTTAAATGGGTTTTTTGGGTAAAACAATAGGGGCCGGTATAGGCTTTATGATAGGAGGACCGATCGGCGCCCTTTTGGGAGGCATGGTGGGTCACGGCTTTGACGCAGAACAGGAAGGGCCGAGGAGGATTGAAAGTTCCTCAATCTATGGCGGTGTAAATACCAACAGAGAGTTTCTTTTTTACGTTGCGCTAACGAGCCTTGTCGCAAAACTGGCAGAGGCCGACGGGAAGGTAACTGCCGATGAGATTGATACCTATAAAGATTTCTTGACTAACAATCTTAGACTGTCAGACGAGGAGTTGAGCGTCATTACAAGCCTGTTTAACAAGGCAAGGTATTCAAACGCAACCGCAGAGCAATATGCCCAACAGGTTTATATTCTGAATCAACACAATCCTGAGGTCTTGCGCGAAATTTTGTCACTTTTGTTTCGAATTTCTATTGCCGACAGGACCTTTAGCGAGGAGGAAGAAAGGTGTATTTCTTCGATCGCACGTGTATTCAGGATCAATGCCAATGAATACAATCAGATCAAAGCGCTCTATGTAAGCGACAATAATAAGTATTATAAAATATTAGGTGTATCACCCCATTCAAGCCGTGAGGATATAAAACGCTCCTACAGAAAGCTTGTGACAGAGTATCATCCTGATAAATTGTTATCAAAAGGTCTTCCGGAAGATTTTATTCAATTCGCAAATCAAAGACTGAGCGAGATCAACAACGCTTATGAATACGTAAAGAAAGAACGCGGCCTTTGATGAGGACTCGATTTACGTCAATCCTGTTTCTATCTCTATTCCTTTCAATGTACGGGTGTACGACCCTGCCTAAACCCGAAGAACCATACGGATACCTGAACCCTGAAGGAGCAATTTACTATATCTATGTAGATGGTAACAGACATTATACGGGCTTCGGGGATGGAACCCATGCAATTGATATAAAGGTTAAGACCGGGATGCACCGTCTCGGATATGCAAATGAGAGATTTGGCGAGTGGACCGATCTTTTTGTCCCCGCAAGTATGAGAAAAGACGCAATATTGGTCCTGAAGGTTGAGCCTGGCATAAGGTATTATATTGGCCCGGAAAAGAGAGAAGTAAATGAGGGGCATATCTTCAAACCGGTGGTAAAGGAAAAAGAAAAAATCGCAGGATATTAATCACGAAAACAGGAAAATTGATTAACCGCTCTTTTTCATAAATGCTTTCAAAAAATCCGGCCTAAGTTCTTTGCGGACTTCGATAACAATGCCGATGATCTCCTTGCATTTCTTTTCTTCTTCGTATCAATCCCTATCTTTTTCGTGTTTTCGTACTTTCGTGATAATTCTTTTGCACTACCTATTCTCAACTCTTAACATGACCTAAAATTTGACTTCAGTAAAGGTGTGGAGTAAATTTTAGTAATTGCTCAGGCTTCTTGCCACAAAGCTGGAGTGAAGACGGAAGTGAATGATGAAGATCCTTACAGCGGGACTGGATCTCGATCTGTTTTTCGAGACTCTTGCCAATACAAAACAGCGCGTTTTGATGCTGGACTATGATGGCACCCTTGCCCCGTTTAGAATCGAACGGGATCAGGCTGTTCCTTATCCAGGGGTGGGGGAGGTCTTGAACTCCATCCTTAAAACCGTTTCGTGTCGCGTAGTTCTGGTTACGGGGCGAAAGGCAAAAGATTTAATCCCGCTTCTCGGTCTTAGCCGGATTCCTGAGATATGGGGAGCCCACGGGCTTGAAAGATTGTTCCCGGACAATAGGTATGAAGTGGCTGATATTGACGAATGTCCATTACGCGGACTCTCTGAAGCATGCGTCTGGGCAGAGAGCAAAGGATTGCAAGGGCTATGCGAACAGAAACCAGGGTGCCTTGCGCTTCACTGGCGAGGGCTGGGTGAGACCAAGGTTAAGGAGATCCGGGATAAAATTATGGCAAACTGGCTTCCGATCGCCCAGGATACCGGCCTTGCCCTGCATGAATTTGACGGCGGTCTCGAACTACGTGTGCCGGTGAAGAACAAGGGGAGCGCTGTAGAGACAATCCTGTCGGAGATGGGCGAAGATAGTGTTGCTGCTTATTTAGGGGATGATCTGACAGATGAAGACGCATTTAGCGCGATGGACGAGAAGGGACTGCGTATACTCGTGCGAAAGGAATTTCGTCCAACCAATGCCGACCTGTGGCTGCGGCCGCCCGAAGAACTGCTGGAGTTTCTAAAAAAATGGAGTCGCGCTTGTGGAGGTGAGATGTGCAAACACGTTTGGTAGTTGTTTCCAACAGGCTTCCTATTGTTGTCAAGCGACACAGAGAAAAGTGGGAGATTCGCCCCGGGTCAGGCGGACTGGTAACCGCACTCGCCCCGATTTTAAGGAATAGGGGGGGGCTATGGATCGGGTGGTCCGGATCTTCAGAGAGAATCGATCTTCGCAGTCTGCTGGACACCGCGTCTCAGAAAACAGGCTATGTCCTCAGACCGGTAACACTTACCGAAGAAGATATAGCCGACTTTTACTATGGGTTTTCTAATGAAGTAATGTGGCCCCTCTTTCACGACCTTCAGACGCGCTGTAATTTTGTGCCGGCGTATTGGTATCAATATCTAAGTGTTAATCAAAAGTTTGCGCGGGTGATCGCGGAGCAGACCGGAGAGAACGATTACATCTGGGTACACGACTATCACCTCATGCATGTAGCTCACAACCTCCGGGACAAGAGAAAAAATTTAAAGATCGGATTTTTCCTGCATATTCCTTTTCCTCCAATGGACATTTTTCTCAAGCTTCCCTGGAGAGGCCAGATTTTACATGCTCTTTTGGAGTACGATCTTGTCGGCTTTCAGACCTTGCGTGACCGCCGCAACTTTATTCACTGTGTCCAGACCCTTATGCCTGACGCTCATGCCAGGGGTAAGGGACAGGTTATTACGGTAACGGTACCGGGGCGAACAGTCAGGGTTGGAACATTCCCTATAAGTATAGACTATAACGATTTTGCACAGCAAGCGGCGAGCAAGGAGGTATCGGAGGGCGCCTGGTACTTTCACGAAGACCTGCCGGACCGCCATATCATCTTGAGTGTGGATCGTCTCGATTATACCAAGGGGATACCGGAACGCCTGGAAGCAATCAGGAATGCTTTGCTTCGTTTTCCTGATATGCACCTCAAGGCTACCTTTTGTCAGGTAGTAGTACCCAGCCGCGAAGAAGTACCCGAATATCAGGCGCTCAAAGCAAAGATTGAGCAACTGGTTGGTGAGATCAACGGTCAATTCACCAAGTCGGGATGGGCTCCGATACATTACATCTACCGGAGCCTGAAGCGCGATGAGCTTCTTGCGTATTATCGCGCTGCTGAAATCGTCCTGGTCACGCCGTTGAAGGACGGTATGAATCTGGTGGCCAAAGAATACTGCGCCTGCAATATTGAAGAAAACGGTGTAATTGTCCTGAGCGAATTTGCGGGAGCCGCGGCGCAGTTGCAAAAGAATGCGTTGTTGGTAAATCCTTACGATGTTGAAGGCGTTGCAGACGCCATTTATAGGGCATTTACTATGAACAGAGATGAAAGACGGACACGGATGAAAAAACTTCGACAATCTATCCGCAAACACGATATCTTCTGGTGGTTGAATTCATTTCTGAGCGCGGCCTTTACAAAACACTTAGACGACTTCCCGCTGCTGGATGAATATGTGCCGCAAATAGAGATGAAATAAGCTCCTCCCAAGATTGTTCTTACAATTCATTTTTTGCGAAATCATCATTTTTTGGTCTTGACAAGGAATCGCAACTTGTGTAATGTGGGCGAACTTGAGAAGCATGTGCCTAACCGCACGAATTTTTTATGCCATTAGTGGCCTTTTTTAGTCGTCTCGCAATAGGCTTGACATTGCTGATACCTGTGTGTTAAAGCATCATGTCAATCTATTAGCAATTGTATTTAGCAATTGTATTGAACCTCTGGAGCTGTAAGGAACTGCTGAGCTAAAACATGAAACTTGAGGATCTTTTATTACAGAAGAAAACGTCGATTCTTGAAAGATGGTTTCATGTAATAGTGAAGACGTACCCGCCTGAAACCGCAAAGTTTCTGAAAAAGCAAAAAGATCGGTTTGCTAATCCTGTCGGCGCCGCGATTTTCCAGGGTATAGACGGTATCTTTGATCAGCTTTGTCAGGATATTGATCTTGACAAGGTTTCCCCCTTCCTTGATAAGATTGTCAGAATCAGGGCGATTCAGGATTTTTCTCCCTCCCAGACCGTCGCCTTCATCTTTCTTTTAAAGCACGTGATTAGAGAAGAACTGGAAAGCGAGATTCGTGAAAACCAGTTGACTCAAGAGCTGTTTATAATCGAGTCCAGAATAGATGATCTCGCTCTTCTGTCGTTTAATATATATATGAAGTGCCGCGAGCAAATTTATGAGATGAAGTTCAATGAAGTAAGAAATAAGACATACAGTCTCTTGAAAAAAGCAAACCTGCTATATGAAATCCCGGAAAGTGTGTCGGGATGTCAACATGAGACAAATACAGACAAAATGACACCATTAACAGTTTAATATGAAGCGAGGTAAGAGCATATGAGACTTTTGTTTCCCCTCCTGGCAGTTGTAGTACTCATTGTGGTTGCTCTCGTGGGAGCTACGGCAGGGTTGAACTACCTTTTCGGAGTTATCATCCCGTATGTGGCCTTTGCCATTTTCGTTTTTGGCGTAGTGCTTCGCGTTGTGAAGTGGGCAAAGGTGCCTGTCCCGTTCCGCATTCCCACAACCTGTGGACAGGAAAAATCGCTCCCGTGGATCAAGCGGAATAAGATTGATAATCCCGCCAGCACACGTGCCGTTATAGTGAGGATGCTTCTTGAAATTCTTTTATTCCGGTCCCTTTTTAGGAACACAAAAGCCGAAATACATTATGAACCATTTAGCCCGGACGGGCCAAAGGTTACCTACGGATCGGCCAAGTGGCTTTGGTTGGCAGGGCTGGCGTTCCACTGGTCTTTTCTCACCATTGCGATTAGACACCTTCGGTTTTTCACCGAGCCTATACCTTCCTTAGTGAGCCTCCTTGAAAATATCGATGGGTTCTTTCAGATAGGTGTGCCTGCGCTATACACAACAGATGCGGTTATCCTGGCGGCAGTGACATACCTCTTCATAAGAAGAGTGGTTGTGCCTCAGCTACGCTATATCTCACTTCCTGCCGATTACTTCCCCCTCTTTTTGATTTTCGGCATCGTTACTTCCGGTATACTCATGCGATATGTGACGAGGATAGATGTGGTGGGGATCAAGGAGTTGACCATGGGATGGGTTACCCTGCATCCTACAGTGCCTGACGGGATTGGTGTTATGTTTTACGTCCATCTGTTTCTTGTGAGCACGCTGTTTGCCTATTTCCCCTTCAGCAAGCTGATGCATATGGGCGGGGTATTCTTGAGTCCCACGAGAAACCTTGCGAATAACAGCCGGGCGATCCGGCATATCAATCCCTGGAATTATCCTGTTAAGGTTCATACCTACGAAGAGTATGAGGATGAATTCAGAGAACATATGAAAGAGGCTGGATTACCAGTGGATAAGGAGTAGACATGGCAGCAAAACCAGATCAAATGGCATACTACAAGCACAGCAAACTGTTGCAGGTGGACTACAAGCCCTCTGGCAAGGACTGGATGGATCCCTCTGTTGATTTCAGGCCTGGTTCATGGATCTATCCCGCAAAGGCAAAAAATCTGAAAATTCTCGACCTCCCGAACCCGAGGGAGTGGTCTCCCACTGACGAGGATTGGAAACTCCCTGAGAATTGGAAAGAGATAATCCTGGAAGGGATGGCGGAGCGGCTTGACAAGTACCGTACCTTTCGCATCTTTATGGATATCTGCGTACGATGCGGAGCTTGCGCTGACAAGTGCCACTTCTTCATCGGAGGCGGTGATCCGAAGAACATGCCTGTGCTCAGGGCGGAGCTTCTTAGATCAATATACAGAAGGAACTTCACGACAGCAGGAAAGATCCTTGGCAAGTTTGCAGGAGGGCGAGATCTCACGATAGATGTGATCAAAGAGTGGTTCTATTATTTCTTTCAGTGTACTGAGTGTAGGCGTTGTTCCGTGTTTTGTCCCTACGGCATTGATACGGCTGAAATTACGATGATGGGCAGGGAACTCCTCACGCTGGTCGGGTGCCACATCAACTGGGCGATTGAGCCTGTGGCCAATTGCTTCAGAACAGGAAATCATATGGGCATCCAGCCGCACGCGTACAAGGACATGGCTGACTTCCTCGCAGAGGAGACAGAGGCGCTAATAGGCATCGATGTGAAAGGGGACTTTAACAGGAAGGGGGCTGAGATACTATTTATTACTCCTTCCGGTGACATTTTCGGTGATCCCGGCATCTACACGTTTATGGGGTATCTCACGCTATTTAAATATTTAAAGGATCAAGGGCTTGACATTACCTGGAGCACCTATGCCTCTGAGGGTGGAAACTTCGGACTCTTCACCTCGCATGAGATGATCAAGCGGCTTAATGCCAAGATGTACGCTGAAGCAAAGAGGTTGGGCGTGAAATGGATCCTTGGGGGAGAATGCGGCCATATGTGGAGGGTCATCAATCAGTACATGGATACCATGAACGGCCCTGCCGATTTCCTGGAGGAGCCTGTTTCTCCGATCACGGGCACTAAGTTCGAGAACGCAAAATCGACCAAGATGGTCCACATCACCGAATTTACGGCTGACCTTATCAAAAATAATAAATTGAAACTCGATCCGAGCAGGAACGATCATGTAAAGGTGACCTTTCATGATTCGTGCAACCCTTCCAGAGCCATGGGGCTCCTGGAAGAACCACGGTATGTCATCAAGAACGTGTGTAATAATTTCTATGAGATGCCGGACAATACCATTAGGGAGCAAACCTTCTGCTGCGGAGGCGGGGCCGGCCTCGGCACGGAAGAAATGATGGAAATGAGGCTGCGAGGGGGATTACCCAGGGGTAATGCCGTAAGGTATGTGCAAGAGAAACATGGAGTGAACCGCCTTGGCTGTGTTTGCGCTATTGACAGGGCAACCCTTGTAACCCTCTGCAACTACTGGGCTCCAGGGGTGCAGGTTACGGGCGTTCACGAGCTGGTGGCCAACGCTTTGGTATTGGACGGAGAGAATGAGGACCGGACAACAGATTTTCGTGGAGAACCCCTAAAAGGAATGGAGGGTGAGGAGGAATAATGTATGACAAAAAAGTAATCATCCCCGGGATTGTTATCTTTCTCTGGCTGTTCTTGCTGCCATTCTGGTATAATATGGGGAAGGCAACCCCTCCACCGGAACCGAAAACCGATACCCCGGTCATTAAAAAACTGACAGAGAAGAAATGCATAGAAGATACCGCCTTTATGAAGACTACCCACATGCAACTGCTCAACGATTGGAGAGATTCGGTTGTGCGTGAACGCAATAGAGTGCACACAGCGAGCAATGGGAAGCAGTATGAAATGAGTCTTCAAAAAGAGTGTATGAACTGTCATTCAAACAAGAGCGAGTTTTGCGATAAGTGTCACGATTACGTGGCGGTGAAACCGTACTGCTGGGACTGCCATCTCGAGCCGAAGGAGAAGAAGTGATGGAAAACAGCCGAAGAAAATTTTTGAAGATAGCTGGAATCTCCGTAGTGGGCCTTGGTGTTAAGCCGGTTATCGATGCGGTGGCGAGCGACGGGACGCCAAAGTATGAGCCGAAGGCAGAGGCGTTGAGGGGAGAAAGGTGGGCCATGGTCGTTGACACCCGGAAGTGTAAAAACGACTGTACGGACTGCATAAAGGCCTGCCATACTATTCACAATGTTCCTGATATCAAAAATCCAAAGCACGAGGTCAAATGGCTCTGGAAAGAGAAGTACGGGCACGCCTTCCCCGGCATGGAACACGAATACCTTGACCACAAAGTTGAGAACCGGCCTTTTATGATTCTTTGTAATCATTGTGACGACCCGGCCTGCGTAAGGGTGTGTCCTACAAAGGCCACATTTAAGCGAGAAGACGGTATCGTCTTAATGGACATGCACCGTTGCATCGGGTGTAGATTCTGCATGGCCGCATGTCCGTTTGGAGCACGGAGCTTCAATTGGAAGGATCCCCGGCCTTTTGTAAAAGACGAAAACGAGAAGTTCCCCACAAGGATGAAAGGGGTCGTGGAAAAGTGCAATTTTTGCGCAGAGAGGCTCGCTGAAGGACTCATGCCGGCATGCGTGGAAGCGTGCAAGGAAAAGGCGTTGATTTTTGGCGACCTTGAAGACCCCAACTCTGAGGTAAGGAAGGTATTGAGTTCGAATTACACAATTCGACGGAAGCCGGAACTTGGCACAAATCCAATGGTTTATTACATAGTGTGAGGTGACTATGCTTGAAAAGGCGCTAACTGGAAAAAGAAGATATTGGGCATGGGTACTCTTTCTGCTCGGCATTATGGGGGCGGGCTTTGTTACCTACCTGTGGCAGTTAAAGCAGGGGTTGGGAATAACCGGCATGAGCAGGGACGTTTCATGGGGCTTTTATATATCTCAATTCACGTACCTTGTTGGAGTTGCGGCCTCGGCTGTGATGCTGGTCATACCGTATTACCTTCATCACTATAAAAAATTCGGCAAGATAACCATCTTGGGAGAGTTTGTGGCTGTCTCTGCCGTGACAATGTGCTTGCTGTTTATTATTGTCGATCTTGGCCAGCCGCAGCGTGCCATGAACGTAATCTTGTACCCGACACCCGGATCGATCCTGTTCTGGGATATGCTTGTTTTGAACGGGTACCTCTTTATAAATATCATTGTCGGCTGGACTGCGCTTGGAGCAGAGCGGAAAGGTATTGCTCCACCTCTGTGGATAAAGCCTTTTATATATCTGTCTATCCCCTGGGCTATCAGTATTCATACGGTTACGGCATTTTTGTACGCAGGTCTTCCCGGCAGGCATTACTGGTTGACAGCGATTCTGGCTGCCCGTTTTCTCGCCTCAGCGTTCTGTTCCGGCCCGGCCATACTTGTTTTGCTGATGCTTCTTGTAAAAAAGCTGACTAAATTTGATGCCGGCAAGGAGGCCCTTCAATCACTGGCAAAGATTATTGCTTACGCAATGTTTTTAAATGTATTTTTCGTATTCCTTGAACTCTTTACCGCCTTTTACAGCAATATCCCTGGGCATATGCACACCTTCGAGTACCTCTTCCACGGCCTGCATGGGCATGGGGTACTGGTTCCATTTATGTGGACCTCTGCCGTTCTTGGAATAATCTCCCTTGCCTTACTGATTCCTTCCAGTACGCGTAACAATGTGAAAATCCTGGTGCCGACACTTGTGATGCTTATCATTGCTACCTGGATAGACAAGGGGCTTGGCCTTGTTGCAGGCGGTTTTATACCGAATCCTCTGGAACATGTAACAGAGTATTTCCCGACAGGGCCTGAGCTGATGATTTCACTTGGGGTATATGCAACAGGCGCTTTAATATTGACTGTGCTTTACAAGGTGGCTACTACAGTTAAGGAAGAAGCAGCATAATCGATTAATCTTCAAAACTATAAAAAGCCGTGTTTATTTCTGCGCAGCAGGGTGACACGGCTTTTTTATTGATGCATTGATATCTTTAGGAAAGAAAGATTGGCATAACTTATAAGGTGTAGCTATGTTGGGAATAATGGGCTACAGGGGAAACATATATTCATCAGGATTTATCCACACATATTAACCTATACTTACACATGAGTTGGTCACAATAAGACCTTGCCTTTCCAAAACAATCAAAGTTGCCCTCTTTTAGTTGTTTTCTTCGCACTGTAGGGATAAGCAACTCCCGTGCGCAATCCTTGCATAATCCGTGGCTGTAAAGCTCCGACTCTTTTCCTTTATTCCACGTCTTTTTACATTTTATACATTGATATGTCATTAAATACAACAACCTCCAATCTGTGATCAAACTAAATATAACACATTTTTTAAGTTTAGCAACAAAAACATATACAATATATTGTGTCTTTAGTGTTACAAATGCCAACAAGTAGTATTTTAGGGAAATTATTTTAATGTTTCCATCAAAAACATCCTTTCAAAAATGTTGGGCTTCGGGTAACATAAGATTAAAAAGGAGAGATTTTCATGGAAGCTTCCTCAGTAAAAGATAAAAGAATTTTAGATTTCAGGAAGTCTTTGAAAACCAAAATTCTTCTGGATCGTTTGGTTAAAGAGCTTAGAGTCGAATTGAGTTCACATGCTAATGGATTTGATAGGGAAAGGACCCAAAAATTAAAGGAATGGCTCCGTGAATTGCTTGCTCATACAGAATTTGAAATGAGAAAGGAACGTACCTTGGAATTGTATGTCGCAACAGGACCTGACGGGTCGCAGGAGATCCTTGTGTTGGGCAGAGAACTCCCACTGTATCATGGAACCACCATGGAAGATGTCGCCATGCGCAAAGATCCGTTGATTGAGGAGATGGTCAGGCTGCGGAACATAAAGAAGATTCTGGTTGACAAGGATATATTGTTTACTCGCGGCACCAACACGGTTGATGTACTCTATCAGCGAGGAATCTCGCTGTTGAATTTAGAATTTACACCGGAGGACATTTTTGGAATTCGTGACGAAGGATTAGCCGCCTTGCATCGCGGGGACGCCGATGGGGTGTTGGAGATGTTGGAACTGCTGTTTGAGCTGACGGGATATACGAAGGTTGCATCAGGGTTTGTCAAAAAGGGGTATAAGATATACGGAAAACCCAAGGGTGAGACAGAGCGCGCGGGGTTTTCCAACCTTATCATGGTTGATGAGATGGATGGTCAGCTCAAGGCGATTATGGGTGATTTTATTCGGACAAGCATTGCGGCGTCGGAATTGTTCGGGCAGGTTGCAAAGGGGGCGCAAGAGCCTGATATGGCTGATGCCGATGTGTTTGAATTTTTGGTGAAAGAGGTATTAAGTAAAAAGCAAGGGAATCTTTCTTAAATTATGGGGCGGCCCAGACAAAAACTTCTTGTTTATGGAGTGATGGAGTAATGGAGTAATGGAATACAGGACAACAAGAATTCGGAAAACTCAAATGTTTATTCCTTTATACTCATCTCTCCAGTACTCCATCACTCCAATACTCCATGGCCGTTTATCCATCAAAGAAGAGGATATAAGGAAGGCCGGATTTTATGACTGATAAACGGCGTTCCCTTGGAAAACGTGGAGAGGATTTGGCTGTTTCCTATTTGAAGAAAAACGGCTACAAAATTATAGAGCAAAATTATAGATCAAAACTCGGAGAGATAGATATTATTGCCCGAGAGGATGGCACTCTTGCGTTTATTGAGGTAAAGACACGTTATACAGATCGTTTTGGAGGCCCCAAGGGCGCTATAACACAAAAAAAGAAGAGAAAGGTATCTATGGTTGCGCTGGAATATCTTAAAAAAACAAAACAGATGGGGCATAAGGCACGCTTTGACGTAGTTGCCGTTCATATCGGCCCGGATCCTATAATCGAACTTATCAAAAATGCCTTCAATCTTGCCTACTGATAGCCCAACCAATATTTCAGGCACCCTTTTTGTCGTTGCCACTCCTATCGGCAATTTAGAGGATATTACCCTGAGAGCGCTTCGCATTCTTAAAGAAGTCGATCTGATTGCAGCAGAAGATACCCGGCACACTCGGAAACTTTTGAGCCGTTATAATATTTCCACTCCGCTGATTTCTTATCACAATCACAACGAGGTAACCCGGACCCCGGAATTGCTTTCCAAGCTCCAAAAAAAGGTGAATATTGCCTTGGTGACTGATGCGGGCACACCATCGGTATCAGACCCAGGTTTTCTTTTAGTATGCAGGGCGATCGAGGCCGATATCCCTATAGTGCCTATACCGGGAGTGTGTGCTGCCATTACAGCGCTCAGCGTAGCAGGACTCCCTTCGGATAAATTCTTATTTGTGGGCTTCCTCCCGAGGAAAAAAAATAAGAGGATAGAAGTTTTACAGAGATTGAAAGGAGAGACTAAGACGATAATCTTTTACGAATCGCCGCGTCGACTCTTAGCAACGCTTTCAGAGTTAATCGATGTTGTGGGAGATAGAAAAGGGGTTTTGGCGCGAGAGCTCACCAAGCACTACGAGGAGATCATTCGTGGCAGACTTTCACAAGTCGTTGAGACTGTATCAAACCGGGAGTCGATCAAGGGAGAATGTACCCTCCTGATCGAAGGAAAAAAAGAGGAACAAGACACATCGAATTCCTCGTTTATCGTGCAACTACGAAGGCTTAGGAACGATCCCGATATTTCACTCAAGGATGCGGTAAAGATCGTTGTAGAAGAACATGGACTCCCTCGGAGCAGAGTGTATCGCGAGGCCCTTAATGTATGGAGGGGATGAGACACTTTTATAGCAAATATTCAGTCTTGACCCGCTGCATTGCGCGAAAGATATTCCCTTTAATCTTATTGTTGCTCCGGTACAACCTATCAAGCATATCCCTAATCTCCGTTCGTTTAGAATTTTGTGCGGAAGGACACGGATTGACCAGATCCGGAAAATTTCTTTCCTGTGCAAACCGCGCTATGAGCTTCTTGTCCATAAAGGCAAGGGGGCGGATTACCGTAAGCGCTCCCTTGAAAAAGATTTGTGAAGGGACCATCGTGCTTATTTCACCGCTATAACACATATTAAGAAACAGGGTTTCAATAATGTCGTCCTTATTGTGGCCCAGAGCCAACTTGTTACACTTCCACTCATGGGCAAGTTCGAACAGCCGTTTTCTTCTCAGATGTGCGCAGAGAAAACAGGGATTTTCGCGATTCTCCGGACTATGCCCACGCAGACCGTAGTCGGTATGAACTACATGAAAGTCATACCCCTTTTCACGGCAATAGGCCGATATGATGTCACTGTTTTTTCCGGGAAATCCGAGGTCAATGTAAAAGGCCACCAATGTGTAATCGATGGGAACCCACCGCCGCCGTTCTTCCAATACCGTAAGGAGGGTAAGGCTGTCCTTTCCTCCTGACAGACCAACGGCAATACGGTCTCCATCATAAATCATGCTATATCGGCGTATAGCTTGGCCTACAGCATGGTACACGGCTTTGTTGTTATGTCTGCCGGTCATGAATAGAAGCTGGGGGAAATCTCAGTTCAACGGATTGCTATCCGGGTATGCAGGGGTAAGAGAGACCTTTGCATAACTGCCATTTCCCCGTGATGCTACGTCAGGCTTCCAATTTTAATCCTCGAAATACCCAATGTATTCCCCCGGTTAAAATTTTTGCCTTCCTTGCCTGACGCAAAAATGTCGCGTTATGCAAAGGTCTCTAAGACATTAGGAGGAGGGATTTTTCTCCACATCCTCAGACGACTCTTGGTTTTTATCGATAACAACTTTCCGTGCTGCAATTTCTCGCAGTGCTACCACAACCATTTCATTTTTTGGTGCATTAACCAATGGTTGTGCCCCGTCTCTTAACTGGCGAACCCTTTTGGCCGCCATATGGACCAATAAGAATCTATTGTGAGTCTGATCCAAGCAATCTTCTATTGTAATACGCGCCACAATCTTCTCCTTCTTACGAAGTAGTATTTAAAAACTTTATGTATGACACAATGATTTTAATTTGTCAATTCCCCGTCTTTAAAAAAAATCTGTTAGCTGGGACACGATATTTCAATCAATTCATAACACCGTTTCCCGCCCGGCACCTGTATTGTAATCTCATCACCGACCTCTTTGCCGAGCATTGCCTTCCCAAGAGGGGACGAAACAGATATTCGCCCTTGTTTGATGTCTGATTCCACCGGTCCCACCAATTGATATCTAACACTTTCTTCCGTATCCACATTTTCCAAAAGGACAACACACCCAAAGATCGCCCGACTCGTATCCAGGTTTTCCGTATCAATAATTTCAGCATGGGCCAATTTATAATTTAAGTCATTAATTCTGCCCTGGATAAATGCCTGTCGATCCTTGGCAGCCTCAAATTCCGCGTTTTCCGACAGATCTCCATGTGCCCTGGCCTCTTCAATGGCCTTGATATTTTGAGGGCGTTCTACAGAGGTCAATTGTTTTATTTCACGCTTCAAGGCTTCATGGCCGGCATTGGTCATCGGTATGCGTTTCATGTTCACTCCGTTATTCTGTAGGCTACAGCCTTTTAAAACATGGCCGCAGTCAGAAAATAATCACTAATCAGGATGGAAACAGAAGAGAGTACTACCGCCTCAGTGGTGGCTTTTCCCACGCCTTCTGCCCCCCCCTTAGTATAAAATCCCTTATAACATCCTACGAGAGAGAGAATCAAGCCAAAACAGGCCGCCTTTATTAAACCGTTAAAAATATCATCGAGTTCCAAAATATCAAGCATTTTTTTCATATAGATACCGGAATTAATATCAAGAAGCCCCACACCAACAAAATAGCCCCCTACAATTCCGATAAAATCCGAAACTATCGTTAAAACGGGTGTCATCAGAATTCCGGCAATTATACGCGGAACAACCAGGTAATGAATCGGATTCGTGGCCATAGTGTAAAGTGCGTCAATCTGTTCCGTCACCCGCATGGTGCCGAGTTCGGCAGCCATGGCAGAGCCCGCCCGACCCGTTATCATTAATGCGGTTAATACCGGGCCCAACTCTCTTGTCATAGAGAGAGCAACGGTAGCGCCGACTAGACTTTCCGCACTGAAAAGACGAAAGCCGTGATAGGTTTGAAGGGCCAATACCATTCCCGTAAATGTGCCGGTCAGAAGCACTACAAAGAGCGAATTTACCCCGACAAACTCCATCTGCTTAAATATGTTTTGCACCCTAAACGGAGGACGGATCATCCACGTCACAGCACTCAGAAAGAATAGCGCTATTTGGCCCAGTCCCTTGATCCATGTGACGCCCAGACGGCCTATGAATTCAATGAATTTCAGCATAGTACTTTAACGTGTTAGACGGGGGTTTCGATCAGGCACTATTTAGTATACATTCAATAACGGTAGATTTTATCCCATTTTTATTTGTACACTATTTAGTTGTCATAGTAAAGACCCCATCCCAGTCATCGCCTGGCGGATTTAGCTTCAATGTTTCGCACCTATGGGAATAAAGTTGTGATGGCGCGTCCGTAGGCAATATGTTCAGCGCATTTGAAAAGTATTTGATAGCCTCGTTCCATTCTTGCTTTTTATATTTCTCCAGACCTAGTGTAAATTGACCTATCAGGTCGATCATATTTTGGGGAACGTCACTCACCCCTATAAGTTCATAGATCCTTATGGGTTCTGATTTTCCCTTAACCCGCACCAAGTCAAGTTCTCGACAGGTAAAAAGTGGAGATACATAGGTATAGGTAAATTCACTTATTATGATGTTTGTACCATACGTTTTGTTGGCTGCTTCCAGACGGGAACCAAGGTTTACACTATCTCCCATAACAGTATAGTCAAAGCGACGGTCAGATCCCATATTCCCTACCACCATTGGTCCGGTATTGATTCCGATTCCAATATCAATATACGGAATGTTTTGTGAATCCCAACGGGATCGAAGCTCTTTCAGGGCCTCCAGCATTCCAAGGGCCGTTCGGCAGGCACGTTCAGCATGATTGCTTTGGGGCACCGGGGCTCCAAAGACGGCCATGATAGCGTCTCCTATGTACTTGTCCAAGAGCCCCTCATATTCAAATACCACATCGGTCATTGCTGTAAGATATTTATTCATAAAATGGACCAGCGCTTCCGGTGTAAGCCCTTCTGAAATAGCAGTAAACCCTCGAATATCGGAAAAAAGAATCGAAAGTTCTTTCTTTTCACCGCCCAACTTCAATCTTTCGGGTTGCCTGACTATGTCATTTACTACCGAAGAAGACAGATAATAACTGAAGGCATTTCGCATCCATCTTTTCTGTCGTTCTTCAGTCGCGTATTTAAACATAGTAATGTTCACATATACCACGATCAACACTGCTGATGGATACGTTACATTGAGCAGCGCACCCTGGTAGACAAAGAGATAACGACAGAGCCATAGATAGGCCAGAAACAGCGTGACGGCTGCCAAGACTCCTGTAACAGGGCGTAATATCATCAAAATCAGCCCAAGAAACAGACCCAATAGAACAATCGCAGCCATATCAAAAAGACCGGCCCAATTGGGGCGATGGAGAAATTGCTGGTGCAGTATATTATTAATGACATTAGCGTGAATTTCCAGGCCGGAATATACATTGGAAAACGGTGTTACTCTGTGGTCGTAAATTCCTGTGGCCGTGGCTCCTACAACGACTATTTTGTCTTGGAATGTCCCGGGCGCTACATTTTGTTTTAAGATGTCGGATACCGAAATATGAGGGAATGTCTTGGCGCCTCCCCGGTAATCGATTATGAACCATCCGTCTTCAGTGGTCGGTATTGTCAATGTTCCTACTTTCAATTCTTCAATTCCGTACCTCGCTATCTTTACCGAAAGCGGAGGGCCTCCTAAATAGGCGCGGACTATTTGAAGAGAAAGGGGACCGAACAGTTTTTCTCCACACTGAATAACCATGGGGATCCAGCGAATGGCGCCGTCATTATCGGGGAACACATTAAAATAACCCGCATATGGTGTGGCAGAGGCGACTTGCGGGATATTTGATTGCGGTATTAAGGCTTGATACATTGGGACGTCTCGTGCTGTTTGAGAAGTATACCGTGTCATATGATATTTTGCTTTGGCAATATCTCTCAATTCTGCGCGAATTGTTTCCTGATCAATATGTTCCAGATTTTCTCCGGACATATGAAAAAAGTATCCCAATACCACCCTTGCACGAGACCGTTTAATTGCATCCGCAAGCAGACGGTCATTGTCAGCTGTTGCTTCGGCTTCGTGGAGGTGCTTTGATAGTTCCTGATTATATATGCCAAGTACCTTTATATGTTCTTGTAACCGGCGAATTGTCATCAATGTGTTGTTTTCATCCGGCTCTAAAAAGCCTATATCGAAACCGATAACTCGTGCGCCATCTTCGGAGAGCTTATCAATTAAATCAGCCATCTTGGTCCTTGGCCAGGGCCATTTCCCCTCTTTTTCGATACTCTTTTCGTCGACCACAGCCAATATGATCTCATCTCCGGGGGTTAGCGGACCACGGGAGATAAACCGCAAGTCAATGGTCTTCAACTCCATAAGGTCTATAAAAGGGATACCCACAAGATAGGCAGCTACCCCCAAAAGGATAGTGCCTATAATGATAGTTGCCGGATTAATCTTGAAAATCGTTTTAAAAAACTTTTTCATGAGAGGGTTATATCAAAAGGATGGAGGCCTTAAATGAGCCGACGCAAGCTAATTTTAAGCCTTTTATGAGATCATCAATAAAATACTCCACTTAAGTATTTAAGTATACGTTAAAAAACTATACAAAGTCAAGTAACACCGTATTTTTATTGACACTATGCAGGCCGGTTGGTAATGTTTTTTGTAATTACTCAGGTTGTTACAGGTTCACGGTTCACGGTTCACGGTTCACGGTTCACGGTTCACGGTTCACGGTTACTCGCATTGCTCTCTTCACATTTACAAGGCGGCATAGAGTTCCCTCTATGCTCCGTTGCAAGAACCGGATGAATTTCACATTCGTATAAGCCTCTCTTTAACCTGCCCGCCATCGGCTTTGCCTCAGGCGAGGCGGGCGGGTCAGTTTAACCTTGAACCGTGAACCTCTGAATTTTGAACAGGAGACATATGAAACGAATTTTGACCATAGCGGGATCAGACTCCGGAGGCGGGGCCGGTATACAGGCTGATATTAAAACAATAACCGTTTTGGGCGGTTACGGTATGAGTGTACTCACCGCCCTCACAGCACAAAACAGCATGGGAGTTCAGGCAATACACCCTGTTCCACCGGAATTCATTGCCCAACAGCTCGACTCTGTTTTGTCAGACATCGGCGCTGATGCAGTAAAGACCGGAATGCTTTTTGACCGGCCCACAATCAAGGTAGTCGCTGAAAAATTAAAGAGATATAAGATCGACAAGGTGGTGGTGGACCCGGTCATGGTGGCCAAAGGGGGCGATCCCCTTTTGGTTTCTGAAGCACGGGATGCCTTGGTAAGAGACATTGTTCCACTTTCCTACCTGATCACCCCCAACATTCCGGAAGCCGGGGTACTTTGCGGAAGGTCGATACAGACCGATAAGGACGCAAGAGATGCCGCGCGTACCATTCATGGCATGGGTGCCAAGAATGTCCTTATCAAAGGGGGACACCGCGAAGGCCCTGCGGTGGACATACTTTTTGACGGGGAAAACTTTTTCGAATTTAAAAAAGAGCGGGTTAACACCCCGCATACTCATGGCACCGGATGTACTTATTCAGCGGCCATTGCCACCTTTGTGGGGCAGGGATATCCATTAAAAGATGCGGTGGGGATGGCAAAGGATTTCATTCATACGGCAATCCGGTTCGCACTCCCCCTGGGAAAAGGGCATGGTCCTACAAATCACTATGCCTTTTTTGCCAGAGAGCATGACCGCTATTATGTTTTGGAATCTCTGAAAAAGGTATTAGAACGGTTAAAAGGTTTCCCTGTAGCCCCTCTAATCCCTGAGGTACAGATGAATTTTGGCTATGCGCTCCCTTATGCAGAAACAGCCCGGGATGTTGCCGCGTTTCCAGGGCGAATCATACGGCTTTACAACAAGATCGCCACAATGGCAGGACCGGCTTTTGGGGCTTCCCAGCACATTGCAGCCATTATACTCACTGTTATGCGGTACCACCCCGAGTATCGGTCTGCCGTAAATATCCGATTTTCAGAAGAGCTGATAATACAGTGCAAAAAATTAGGTTGGACGGTACGTTCTTTTGACCGTACAAAAGAGCCAAAGGAAATTAAAGACAGGGAGGGGAGTACTCTGGAATGGGGCACGGACAGTGTCCTTGCCATAGAGGAGAAAGTTCCTGATATAATTTTTGACAGAGGTGATGTGGGAAAAGAACCAATGATTCGCATCCTTGGAAAAAAACCGGAGGATGTGGTAAACAAGATTAGCGCATTGATTGGTTAGGCACTTTATCTTATAATGGAGAAACTATGACACAATTGGAACAGGCCCGAAAAGGGGTTATTACAAAAGAGATAAAACACGTGGCAGAGGCCGAAGGGGTCGATCCGGACCTTCTTTGCGCCCGCATTGCTGAAGGTATCGTAGTCATACCCGCAAACAAGAATCATGCTCATCTGATACCAAGAGGTATTGGTAAGGGCTTAACTATAAAGGTTAATGCCAATATCGGAACTTCGAAAGATCACGTTGATATTGAAGAGGAGCTCAAAAAATTACGCGCTGCTGTTGAGGCCGGAGCGGATGCGGTCATGGATTTAAGCACTGGAGGAGACTTAGTGGCCATAAGGCGGGCTATTTTGAAAGAGACGCGAATTCCTCTTGGAACGGTCCCTATTTATCAGGCAGCCGTTGACGCAGTGGCCGATAAAGGCGGGATCATCCATATGACGCCGGATATGCTCTTTGAGGTTGTTGAGATGCAAGCCCAAGAAGGGGTCGATTTTATGACTATTCATTGTGGGGTGACACGGGCTGCGATTGATCGGCTTAAGAAACAGGGGAGGATCACCAATATTGTGAGCCGGGGAGGAGCCTTTTTGACCACCTGGATGCTTTACCATGATCTGGAAAATCCTTTTTATGAGGAGTACGATCGACTCCTTGAAATCGCTTGTAAGTATGACATAACCCTAAGTTTAGGGGACGGGCTGCGACCCGGCTGTCTGGCTGACGCAACTGACCGGGCCCAGATCCAGGAGCTTCTTACTCTGGGAGAATTGACTCAACGGGCCTGGGACGCAGGAGTACAGGTCATGATCGAGGGACCAGGACATGTCCCACTCGATCAGGTGGAAGCTAATGTCCTTTTAGAAAAAAAGCTTTGCCAGGGCGCTCCCTTTTATGTTCTGGGTCCGTTGGTAACCGATATTGCGGCCGGATACGATCACATCGCATGCGCCATTGGGGGTGCGCTGGCAGGGAAAGCGGGGGCCGACTTTTTGTGCTATGTAACCCCGGCCGAGCACCTAAAACTCCCATCTCCAGAGGATGTGCGTGAGGGAGTTATTGCTACCCGTATTGCGGCCCATGCGGCAGATATTGCCCGTGGTCACAAAGGAGCCATAGAACAAGACCGCAAAATGGCCGAGGCACGAAACCGTTTGGACTGGAAGACCCAAATGGACCTTCTTATCGACCCTGTCAGGGCGAAAGCCTATAGGGAGGGGAGCATGCCCAGTGTTGATGAGGTTTGCACCATGTGTGGCGAATTTTGCGCTATTAAAATGGTGAGGGATTACTTTAAAAAGTGATTTCGCCGGCCTTTGTTTTTAGCTCTGTTTTTGATAACTCGGCAACCCAACTACTTTACTTCGATTCCAAGGATTGCGATTCTTTAATGGATGTATCCCGACTATTGCAACCATTGACAATATCACTAAGAAGTGAGAAATATATTATATAGGTATAGTGCGCCAAGAATAGAGACCTTTGAAAAACGTCCCCTTTTGCCCAATTAGCGCTAACGCTTCACTTCGTGCCTGCGTCTGGCTCAGATTTTAATCCTCAAATACTCAATGTATTCCTGCGGTTAAAATCTTCGCCATCCTTGAACTTGAACGAAATTGAACATTTTTCAAAGGTCTCGAATAGTCAGAGGATGAATGAGATAATATGAGCTTAAAAGAAAGATTGTATCATTCCCTTTTAGGTCACATGAAATTAAAGCCCAAATTAGTGTTGGGCATGAGTTTTATTCTGATTATTGTAATGGCAATGTTTACCTATTTTGACGTTGTTTACCACCAAGAATCTTTTCTTGAACAGACCGAAAAGATGATCTCGGAGATCACTGACACCGTGGTAAAGAGCATAGAGTACCCTATGCTCGACGGTGAAATGGAACAGGTACAGGCAATCCTTGAAAGGTTAAGGGCCCTGGAGGACCTGGATGTTGTGCATCTCTGCAACCCGGAAGGGATTATCCGTTACAGCGGGGAGTCGAGCAATATAGGGAGGGTCACCGCCTCGGAGATCACTCTAAGGGCACTGCGTACCGGCGAACTGGTCAAGGGAATGGAAATACGCAGAATAAAAGTGCCAAAAGGCGAAAAGGTCCTCCGTTACGCAATACCGATACCTAATGAACCAACATGTTTTAAGTGTCACGGAAGCGATGATGAATTGCTCGGTATCCTGACGGTAGGGTATCTGTGGGATCCGATTGAAAAGATGGTAGTATTTCACAGAAACAGAGATGTCCTCTTTTTCTTCATAGCTGTGCTTGCCGTAGGCTTTTTCCTGACCAAGTGGTTGACCACCTCAGTGACCAAGCCTATCTCGCTTCTCACCAATTGGGCGGATGAAATCAGCCGGGGCAACCTTGATGCTCATTTTGATCTTAGAAGACAAGTTCACTGTTGGGAAGCTGAAGAATGTACCAAGATAAAATGCCCTGCCCACGGCAGAGAAGATGTAAGGTGCTGGTATGTGGACGGCACCCTTTGCACAGGCAAACCCATGGGAGAATTTCCTGAAAAATTAGATGAATGCCGTGAGTGCGAAGTTTATAAGCAGTATGCGGGAGATGAGATTGTCCAGCTTGCGGACGCTTTCAGTTATATGGCCAGACAGCAAAAAAAGTACATGGATGAATTAGGGCAAATGTACGAAAACAATCTACAGTCTGAAAGGTTGGCCAGTATCGGTAGAGGAGTGGCCCACATCTCTCATGAGATCAAAAATCCATTAGTGGTCATAGGCGGTTTTACAAGACAGGTATCTCGAGATTTAGCGCCGGACAGCAAGGCTCAAAAAAAGTTAGAGATAGTTATCAATGAGATTCAGAGACTCGAAGATCTTTTAGTTGAGATTTCGGACCTTACCAGGCTTTCCGGTCCTCAAAAAAGCTTTGGAGACATCAACAAGATTGTGGAAGACGTCTACGTTCTGATGGCCTCCGAGTTCAAAAAACATCACATAGAAGTTAATAGCTGCCGGCAATCCAGCCTCCCTTTGCTCTATTTCGATCCCAGACAGATCAAACAGGTCCTAATAAATGTAGTGAAAAATTCCATTGAGGCCATGCCTGATGGCGGTAAGCTGGTTTGTGAGACAGAATTGCGTGATAGCATGTTACACCTTCGGATCCTGGATACAGGAAAAGGGATTCATCCTGACAAGCTGCCGGATATATTTGACTCGTTTGTTACGACTAAACCGAAAGGAACGGGTTTGGGGCTCGCTATTTCCCTTAAAATTATCCGGGACCATGGAGGCACGATGGAATTTGAAAGCGAGTCTGGAAAAGGGACCACCTGTATTATCAGTCTGCCACTCAATGCAGAAGAAAAGAATGAGACTGAAAGCATCAATGCTGAAACTTAAACTAAATTGAGCAATTTTTGACTCGATCTACACCAATCTCTTGCGCATCAAGGGCTTGCGAAAATCCTCGACATATCCACGGGTATGCCTGCGGTTTTCGTCCCGCCCAGATAATGCCAAATGGCGAGTCAAGTAAAAAATGTTTCATTTGTTAAAATTTTTACATATTCT
>JBDRFJ010000223.1:0-5027 GCA_043818915.1 Pseudomonadota bacterium
CTCTCCATTGAAAAAATTAGGTTCTTTTTCGAGTGACGATTAGTTCGCACTAGCACGGCCGTCAAGGGGTCATGTCTCCGTTTGACTCTTGTTGTTATCTAAGAAGCTGATGATGAAAAAGCTTAAAGGTTTCCAGAGAAAATACCTGCGGGGTCTTACCCATAAACTTAAACCGGTTGTCTTGATCGGCCAGAAAGGACTTACCGATAAAGTCTTGTGGTCTACAGAAAAAGCGTTCGAGGATCATGAACTCATCAAGATAAAGTGGAACTACGAGAAACTTAAATCAATTATCAAGGTGACCACATTTACAGAGCCCATTTGCAGACCCCATTTACAAGCCTATCCTACGACTTCCGCTGGCTACTGACGGCAGTCTTTTAAAAAATTTCTTGACATGGTGGCAAAAAGTGGTATCATTTTATCTGTGAACCGCAACCATCGAAAAACATTGGCCGCCGTATTTGCCGATCCGGTCTCCGGCAATATTGAATGGCGAAGAATAGAAGCCCTCTTCAAAGCTGCGGGCTGCGAGATCATCGAAGGTAGCGGTTCCAGAATTACTATTTTGCATAAAGGCCGAAAAGCGGCCTTCCACCGCCCGCATCCCGGCAAGGAGGCCTTGCGGTATCGGGTAAGCGCAGCCCGTGATTTTCTTAACTTGATAGGAATTACGCCATGAAAAACGCCATGACTTACAAAGGCTATGCCGCCCGCATTGAGTTTGACGCCCAGGATCGTATTTTCTTTGGCCGTCTGGCGGGCATTCGAGATATCATCACCTTCCACGGCGAGACCGTGGATGAGCTGGAAGCAGCCTTCAAAGAGGCGGTTGACGATTATCTTGCCACCTGCGCCAAACTGGGAGATAAGCCGAACAAACCATACTCCGGCAAACTCACCTTGCGCGTTCCACCTGATGTTCACGCTGCTATCGCCACTGCAGCCGAGACCAGTGGTAAAAGCCTCAATAAATGGGTTGCTGATATACTGGATCAAGCCACGCATGCACATTAGATTTTCCGGGCTATTCAAGTCCGTAAAAGGTGAGAAAAGGGGTCATAGCTTGATTATTGATTAATCTTGAATCATGTGAGTTGTTATATTAACTGCCATGGCCCAACAATGGCGAATCGAATATGAAAATGGGGGACGTAGACAAGATAGTGCTTAACAAGGTGGGGTGGTTTTTCGTTAGGTTTTTTTGGATTCCAAATGGATATGGGTCGCGGTTTGATTTGTGATTTAGTTTGATATGAATATTTAAAATTGACATATGGCGTTTAACTCACTATTATCATGGAAAAATTTAAGGAAATGAACATGGAGAACATGGACCGAATCGAGCTTGATCCCAGGGTTTGCAACGGGAAGCCCATCATAAGGGGGACCCGGATCCCTGTATCCATTATCCTGGAGCGGGTCGCTGAAAACGAGCCATGGGAAAGTATTCTCAATGCCTATCCTGAGTTGAGAAAAGAAGACATCCAGGCCGCTCTCCTTTATGCGCGGGCATCTCTGGATCACACAGAAGTAAGGGCCGCAGGTGCCTGAGACGCTGAGACTCTATCTGGATCAAATGTTCGCGGTGGATGTTGCCGAAGCTCTTCGGAATGAAGGACACGATGTTGTGCGCGCCTGCGAAGTTGGTCAAAGCCGGGCGGATGATCCGGAGATACTTGCGAGGGCTGTTTCTGAAGATCGTATTTTGCTCACTCTGGATGAGCATTTTGGGGACTGGGTCGTGCTTCCTCTAAGCTCACACTCAGGTGTTATCAGAGTGAAGGTTAATCCCACAACATCCGAAAAAGTGCTTGATATTTTACTTCCTTTCCTAAAAAATTATACTACCGGTCAATTTAAAAATCACCTCGTCATTTTGTCTCAAAAGCGTGTCAAGTGGGTCTACACAGCATAAGCCATTGGCAAATAGGGGACAATCCTTAAATTTCTAAATTTACAAGACAAGACAGAGAAGAGGGTCATCTTAAATAATAATATTGACCTGAGATAAAGCATCTAAAGCCAAAGGTGTCACTTGTGGAAGGCCTCAGTACTGTTTGTGAGGAGATACAACCGACTCAGTGATGAAATGAATCAAGATAGGAGCTTAATGCGGGGGTCAAATTTTCGGTTGACTTATCTCCGTGGTTGAGGGGGCTGGATTTCATTTTTGACAGAATTATATTGATTTAATATTCTGGTAGACGTGAACGGGTTTAGGTAAACTATGTCTTGATGATGCTTGCGGATAATTGAAAGAAATGATAAAATTTCATAGAATCGTTAAAGAATTACAGTAGCATTGGAATATTCTGGAAAGAGGTGATCGTCCATGAAAACACTATCAATTAATATACCTGATAATCTGGCAGCGCAGATAAATGACTATGTTAAGGCAGGATTTTTCCCTTCCGAGCCGGATGTCATTCTAGCGGCCATGTCTGAGTTTGTACGGCGAAACCGGATTCATATGATGGAGCGTTTTGCCCGTGAAGATATTGAGTGGGCAAAAAAAGAAGCATCGGCTCCCAAATGAAAATTATCGTATGCGATGCCGGTCCGGTTATTCACCTTTATGAAGCCTCTTGCCTGCCCCTGCTGAGGCAGATAGGCAATCTTTTTCTACCCCATCGTGTTTATATAGAAGTTCAAACCGCCATTCATATTGACGATCAATGGCCTGAGTGGCTTCAGTTCGTTGGACTTTCCCATAATGAGCAAAATGAAGCCGAGATGTGGCAAGCAGCCGGTGGTCTTCATGCCGGAGAAGCAGAGGCTCTCGTATTAGCCAGGCAGAAGAAAGCTGACTGGTTCTTGACAGACGATTCCGCAACACGCCTTTTTGTTTCCCTCTTAGGCATTGAAGTGCATGGATCTTTGGGCGTCATCCTTTGGAGTGCAGCCCACAAGCATCTGAACCGGAAAGAAGCGGAAGAGGCGTTGAACAGGCTTGAGCAATCGTCACTCTGGCTCTCTGCAAAAATTTACCAGGAAGCTCGTCAGGCCCTTGATCACATTTATAAAGCGGGACAGCCTTAATATCCAATTGAGTTTTATATCAAGCAATCGCCTTGGCAATACTTTTTTTATTAGCACCCATTGCCAGCAGGGATTTGACAAGGAGGTCCACGGATATCGCTGGATCTCCCTTTTCCATTTTAGCGACCCTTGACTGGCTTGATTTCAGCATCTTGGCCAACTGTGCCTGCGTCAAATTGCGTTGTTTTCGGCGGGCTGCCAGAGCCTGGCTGAGTGCCAGTTTTAGCTCGATATATTCCGATTCTTCTTTACTCAATCCAAGGAAGTCTTCCACAACGGGATCACGCATTTAAGGGAAATACGAAAAACTTAAATCAATGAGCAAGGGACCCCATTTGCCTGAACTCCTAACGGGAACCACTTTTTCGCATAGAAAAACTATTCCAAACACTTTCAGGTTGACAATACAGCTATATAGTGGTATTTATCCATGAACTGGCGCGTGATATTTTATCGAAGTGCCTCTGGAAGATGTCCCATAGAAGAGTTTGTTGAGGATCTGCCAGTCGAAGATGCCAAAGAAGTTATTGCCTCCATAGCGGCTTTAAGAGAATTGGGAAATAAGGCTCGGCGTCCACTGGCCGATTATTTGGAGGATGGAATCTATGAGTTGAGAGCCAGGCGTCTTAAGAAACAATTCAGGGTTTTGTATACCTTTGCCGGAAGGCAAATAATCCTCCTTCTTACAGGGTTTGTTAAAAAGAGCAAAGCAGTGCCGGCCCCGAAAATAAAAAAGGCCAAGGCATTGAAAAATGACTACTTAAAACGTGCAAAAGGAGATAAAAATGGATGATCTTGACCGTTTGATAGCCCAAAAGGAAGCGGAAAAACCTGGATTTACCGCAGCAGTGGAAAAACGAAAGGGTGAATTACTTATCGCTGCCAGGTTACGGGAAGCCAGGGAGAATCTGAAACTGACTCAACGTGAAGTTGCCGAGAAATGGTCTCTCAGCCAGCAAAGTATTTCTAAGATTGAAAACGCAAAAGATGATCACATTTCGCTTCATACTCTAAATGAGTATGCACGGGTATTGGGCTACGAACTTCAATTTATGTTAAAATCTGCCGACAATTAACAATTGATTCCAGATTGGCATACCTTGTCAATTACTGCTTTCATATCAATTTGGAAACTTAAGATTTTAAGGGCCCCTTTCCCAATAATTCGTTAAAAACCTGAAAAGAATATTAACCAAGAGTCAAACGGAGTTTTGAATCCTTGTCTTCTTCATATCTCTTCCGACAACCGCTTTAAAGAAAAAACGCCGTCCAACCCTTGAATCAGTCTTGGACGCTTTTCATGCCTGGAGGAAAAGTGCTCCTTAAATGATTGGTATAACCGGGCCACAAAATCCTTCGTACCGATAATGCCGCTGTCCGTAAAATACCGGGTGCGGTGCCTGAACCGATCTATTTGACTTGAGACATGATTTTCTTGCCTTTCGCCTTGTACCTTGGGCCTTACGCCTTTCGTATAGACAAACTTCAGGTAGAATCCTAATCGATCCTCTATCCTGCGGACGCCGAATTCCCTCAACCCGAAATCCATCCATAAAAAACCGTCCCCATTATTCGTCTGCACGTGATACCCCAGAGAACACCAGCGGTATTGTTCAGGTTTTTTAACAATCCCGGCCCGCACAGGGTTCAGGTCAATATAGGCAAGGCAATTGATCAGGGTCTCCCCATTATCCACGATGACGCTCTTGAACCGTTCCGACCAGAAAAAGCCTTTCCGATTATTCCTCCGGTTGTAAAATCTCGAAAACCCCTGCTTAATCTCTTTCACACACTCGGAAAGGTTCCCCCATTTCTCTCTCAATAGTCGGATCATCTCCTGATCATTGACCTCGGCCTTACTCTCCTCGCCATAGTAGAGCTTGTATCTCCGCTTGATCTCCTCATCATCGTAATCCTCCCCGGGGTGCATCCTTATAAGGAGATGAAAATGGTTCCCCATCAGGCAAAATCCCAGGACTTCGGCA
>JBDRFJ010000224.1:0-15832 GCA_043818915.1 Pseudomonadota bacterium
TTTTTGTCAAACAACGAATGGAACAGTGTTTTTTGATATGACGTGACGCCATCTGGGCGTTCCAGTGGATCTTCATCCGCTTGAACCGTTCGGCTTGGACAGCCCTTGCGCACTCCAACAGGCGAATTGCCTCTAAAAAGACAAGCCTATCGCCATCACGCCCAAAACCCAGCAATATGGCGCGAAGAAAAAGAATTCTCCCTTTTTCAACAGCCACATCAGAAGCTTAAGGGAAGCATACCCCACAATCGTTGCGGCCAATGTCCCTACCAGGATGACAGAACCCGGCAGACTCCCCTGTATGGGGACTTCCCATTCCATAACAAGCGCCCCCAGAATCGCAGGTATTGAAAGGATAAAGGAATATCGGGCCGCGGTCTCCCGATCCAGCCCGGCAAACAACCCCATACTTATAGTCGCCCCCGAGCGGGAGATGCCCGGCAGGACCGCAAGCCCCTGAACGAGCCCTATTAGAAGCGCGTCTCCTACATTGAATCTTAAAAAATCACGTCCCCCTTTTTGAAAACGCTTTGTTAATGCCAATATGGTCCCGGTGACCAGCAGCATAAACCCCACGAACCTTATAGAGGAGAAACAAACATCTGATACACTACGTATATAGATCCCTATAATCCCTGTAGGAATGGTCCCTAATATAACGAAAAGTGCGAGACGAAGCGCGGGACGTTTTTTGAATTGTTCGCGCAGACTTTCTCCTTGGTTCAATCGCTTAGGGATGGCAAAAATAGTGGCTACTATGTCACGAAGGTCTCGAAAGAAAAAAAGACAAATCGCGAGTAATGTTCCAACATGGAGACATATATCAAAGAAAAGTTCCGGTTCTTTGAAGCCGAGTAGATTTTGAAACAGTACCAGATGCCCGGAACTGCTGACCGGAAGAAACTCCGTCAGTCCCTGTACCACCCCCAAAATGATCCCCTGGATCCAACCCATATTTAGCACCTCAACGCAAACCCTCAATTTTTACTTTTAAAATTCGAAATTCGAATGTTCAAATGCTCTAAGCTATACAAATACCGAAGCTTTTGTTTTGAACATTGGACAATTTGATATTCGAAATTGTTTCGAGTTTCGAATTTCGATATTCGGATTTTTGCCTGAACGGGATTTTTCGTTCAAGCACTATTTAACCCTTTACAACGCCGACCGGTCTCAGGCGTGCTACTTTCCGGGAGATTCCAGCCCCGTGGACTACGTCCGCAACCTCGGATATATCTTTATATGCCTCGGGCATCTCCTCCTGAAGCGTGGAACGTCCGGTCCACCTCACAATGATCCCCTTGTCCTCCAGTTCCCTTTGGATGGCCCGCCCTTTGCTCGATTTTTTGGCCTTTGTCCTGCTCATTACCCTGCCGGCGCCGTGGCAGGTCGAACCGAATGTCTCCTTCATGGCCTGCTCGGTTCCCACCATTACATAAGAGGCCGTGCCCATGTCGCCTGGGATCAATACAGGCTGGCCTACGCTGCGGTAAACATCCGGCAATGCCTTGTGGCCGGCTGGGAATGCCCGCGTTGCGCCTTTGCGATGTACACAGAGCAGGCGCTTCTTTCCGTCTACTATGTGCTCTTCCTTTTTGGCTATATTGTGACACACGTCATAGACCAAATTCATACTGAGGTCTCGAGGGCCAATCCCAAATACCTTCTGAAATGTCTCGCGTGTCCAGTGCATCAACATCTGCCGGTTGGCCCACGCATAGTTTGCCGCACACGCCATACCGGCCCAGTATCGCCTCCCCATCTCAGAGTCGATCATTGCACAGGCCAACTGCCTGTCCGGAATTGAAAAATCAAGCGTCTTCACATGCTTGCTAAGAACCGCCAAAAAATCATCACACACCTGATATCCAAACCCTCTGGAACCGGAATGGAGGAACACGGTCACCTGCCCTTCCCACAGACCAAAGGCCTGGGCCGTTTTCTCGTCAAAGACCTCGTCTACCACCCCTACTTCCAAAAAATGATTCCCGGACCCCAGAGTGCCCAACTGTTTTTTCCCTCGCTCCAGAGCGCGATCACTCACTACACCAGGATCAGCCCCTTCCATACATCCATAATCTTCGGTATGCTCAATGTCTGCCGCCTCGCCATACCCGTTCCGCACTGCCCACCGGGTTCCATTCACCAGGACCTTCTTTTCCTCGGGAATAGTCAGTTTGGTCTGGCCGGTCGAGCCGACACCTGAGGGGATATTCTGAAATAGAGCTGTTACCAATTCTTTTAAGCGCGGCCTCACGTCTGAAATCGACAGCGCGGAGGTCATCAAACGACACCCGCAGTTGATATCATACCCTACCCCGCCTGGCGAGATAATCCCATCTTTCATGTCAAACGCGGCCACCCCGCCGATGGGAAACCCGTAACCCCAGTGCATGTCAGGCATGGCCAGGGCGTATTTTACAATCCCGGGAAGTTGGGCGACATTGGACACCTGATTGACACTCTCATCTCCATGGAGCGCCTCCAGAAGCGACTCGCTCGAAAATATCAGACCCGGGACACGCATCGCTCCAATCTTAGGGACCTCCCAGCGATAATCATCTATCTTCTTAAGCTTAATGTCCACGGCTAAATCTCCTTTGATCTCAAAGGATAAATCCGAATATCGAATATCGAAATCCGAAACAAATTCAAAATTCGAATATCAAATGCTCAAAACATTATCGATAAGAAAAGCGGTCCTCTCACCCTGCCTTCTCCCCCAAAAAGATGGAGAAGAAAAAATCCGTTCAATTCCTTTGTTTCGGATTTTGTATTTTGGTCATTTGAATTTGTTTCGAATTTCGATATTCGGATTTCGAAATTGTTAACCGTTTATGTATCAAATATAATCCGTGCTTCCCACTCGCCGTTCGCAGGCCCCACCTGTATCTGGTGATAGGTTACCGCTTTGATCTCCGTCTTTATCGTATGAATTTGTGGTTGATAAGCTTCCAGTGCCACCTCGGCACGAAGTTGTTTCTCGGAAAGTTCAATAACAGTAACGTCTTTAACCAGACATTCTCCCCCATTCCAGAGATAAAGGATCTCACGAAGCCAGTTGACCATGAGATCCGCCCAGTCATCACCGGTTACATCTATCGCCTTTTTTTCTTGAGATCCCGGCACCTTTGCATCGACGATAATATCAACAAGGGCAAGTGCGGTATTCTTAAAGAGTGACTTTGGGTCTTCTCCCCGGACCAGAATTCCGAGGTCGGCAGTATGATCAATAAATCGATATGAGGTTTTTCCCCTCATTTCTTAAAGCCTGTCGCAATGAACCATGGCAAGAAACTCCTCAAGTTCATCGTCTATACTATCTTTTAATTCCTCAAGTCTGTATTTCGCACCGCATTCCTTACAGTATAGATACGTCCTGGTGCACATCCTCATGACTTCTAATTTTCCGGCACACTTCAAACACTTCATATCATCGCGTTTCCTGGTTATACTTACTTCTGTCTTCTGTCTTCTGTCTTCTGTCTTCAATGTTACGATACAATGATTATACTGTAAAGCCCAAAAAATCTATACTGTGTTGATAGCAAAATCACCCTATTGAGGGAAAAAGGGGCGGCTCGTGTGCCAGTGCAAAATGATCTTGGACTCACTTGACTTGAGCCCTCCAGACTGTCTCTCACGATTCCGCCCTTGCCTTCGGCTAATACTTTTGCTAATATATCAAAATATTAGCAGGGTTCACATACAGGGGACTTGGCTTCGAGGGAATCGACCAAAATCGAAAACAAAAATTAAGGAATATTTAGGTGAAGCTGAAAAGAAACATTATCAAAATTATTCGCCTCACTGATGACAGTGACGATGAATATGTAGATAATACGCATAGTGAAACATTCAAGATGGTTTGGGAAATTACTTCCGACGTTTGGGCTTTTGGAGGCAAAGCGGATGCTGAACGAAGACTACAAAGAAATGTTACAAATCTTGTTGGAAGAAAACGTTAAATTCATCGTTGTCGGGGGACAACCGCGCATCCAGAGGTAACCCCAACGTGGCCCGTCTTGTCATTCTTCCCTCCTACCGAGCGCACGCCTTTCACCGACTGAAAGAACAATTGCGCAATCTCAACCCCTTTGAGCTGAAAAATGCCATGGAGAGGAAACTCAAAACAATCTTCAATCTCTGTTCTGATCCAGTACTTGACTCTGTTACCTTAGGTAATACCTATTTATGAGTAAATGAATTATCCTTTCGGTAACATTTCATTATGAGTCAATCGGGTTTAGAAAAAATGAATTCTTGCCGATCCTAAGTTGAATATGTCCTTGATTAAGCTTCTTATATCACGGTCGAATTTCCGATAGTTCCCTTTCCCCTGGTGGAAGAGGGGTAGGAGGTTACGTTATTCATGTCCCTAATTCTAAGCATGATCGGAGCTTTTTCCTTAGGCCTTCTTGAAGGATTCCCCGGTGTAGTGATCGGCCTGGTGCTTGGTTACCTGATGGGGATGGTCTTTGAGCTGAAGGGCCGCGTTGAACAGTTGGAGAACCGGCTCAAGACCACGGAGACAAACGGAGCAGCAGCCGAGCCGCCACCTTCAGACGAACCCTTGACAGAGCCACGAGTGGCGCCTGCAGAGGAGCCAAGCGCTCCATTTGGGGCCTCACCTGAAGCTGAACCGGGGCACGTCCCGGATCCGGAAAGCCGGTCCAAAACAGCGCCCCCTCCCCTGCCTGATAAGCCGGTCCAGGAGCGTGTGGACATCCTCGATTACTTAAAGTCGTTTTTCACTGACGGCAATGTGGTGGTACGAATCGGCATGATCGTACTGTTTTTCGGCGTGGCCTTTTTACTCAAGTATGCCGCTGACCACAATATGCTCCCCATTGAATTACGCCTGAGCGGCGCGGCGCTGGGAGGTATGGTAATTCTGGCGGTGGGCTGGCGTCTGCGGCTCCGGCACTCCGTATATGCTCTTATACTGCAAGGCGGCGCCATTGGCGTGGTGTACCTCACCGTATTTGCCGCAGCCAAAATGTACGGCCTGGTCCCCGCGGCGTTTGCTTTTGTGGTCATGATTGCTCTGGTGGCGCTGTCAGGTGTGTTGTCGGTGCTCCAGGACTCCCGGTCTCTTGCCATCTTCGGCGCTGCGGGTGGTTTTCTTGCACCGGTGCTGCTCTCCACCGGCGGCGGCAATCATGTAATGCTCTTTTCATACTATGCGCTCTTGAACGCGGGGATACTTGGTATCGCCTGGTTCAAGGCCTGGCGTCCATTGAATCTCGTCGGGTTTATGTTCACGTTCGTGATTGGCGCAACATGGGGATACAATTATTACCAGCCTCCCTATTTCAGCAGCACCGAACCCTTCCTGGTTCTGTTCTTTTTCTTCTATGTGGCCATTGCTGTCCTGTTCGCCTACCGGCAACCCCCGCAATTAAAAGGTTATGTGGATGGTTCTCTGGTCTTTGGCGTCCCGCTGGTGGCTTTTGCGCTGCAAAGCGCTCTGGTGAAGGATTATGAATACGGTCTGGCCATCAGTGCCCTGGCCATGAGCACCTTTTATATCAGCCTGGCATCTGGTTTGTGGCGACGAAAAGTGGAAGGGATGCGCATGTTGACCGAAGCATTCCTTGCTCTTGGCGTGGTGTTCGGAAGCTTGGCTATACCCCTGGCCTTGGATGGGCAGTGGACTGCAGCGGCCTGGGCGCTGGAGGGCGCGGCGCTGATCTGGATCGGAGTTCGCCAGGAGCGCGTGCCGGCGAGGCTTTTTGGCTTGCTGCTCCAGGTCGGAGCCGGTCTTTCCTTCCTTAGTGTCGCGGATGATCCGGTAAGCGATATGCCGGTGCTCAATGGCTTGTATCTGAGCTGTCTTCTGATCAGCCTCGCGGGCTTATTCTCCAGTTATTATCTCAGACGCCATAAAGATCAACTCCGGGACTGGGAGCAGTGGTTCCACATCCCCGTGCTTGTGTGGGGGCTCCTCTGGTGGTTCGGAGGAGGCCTGAATGAGATCGAAGAGCATTTGCACATGCGCCATCAAACTCATACCATTCTGGTATTCATCGCCCTGAGTTGCGCGGCCATGGGGTGGATTGCCCGGTGTCTTACCTGGGATGCCATACGGTATCCGCCTTTGGGGTTGTTGCCCGCCATGGGCCTGATCGCACTGGCGAGCTTTGTTTTCCGTTACGATCCCCATCCGTTTGCACGCTGGGGATTCTGTGCCTGGGCAGCGGCCTTTCTGGTGCATTACCACCTCCTGTGGCGTTTTGAAAATGATTGGCGGTATGATCTTGTACGTCTATGGCACAGAGGCGCCTTGTGCCTGGCAGTATTCGTATTGACCTGGGAAGCTGCCTGGGCGGTCAATAAGGTGGTGCAAGGGGCGGGCACATGGAAGTTCATCGCCTGGGGTGGTGTCCCCGGACTTGCGACCCTGATGGTACTGACATGGAGGGACCATATCCGCTGGCCGGTACAGCGTTTTTTAGCTGAATACCTCGGCAAGGGTCTGGGGATTCTGGCCATGTTTCTCTGGCTCTGGGTACTGACTGCCAGTTTCCAGGATGGCGACCCATGGCCATTGCCTTACGTGCCGGTACTCAACCCCCTTGAGCTGGTGCAGGTTTTCGTATCGTTGGTCATGGTCAGATGGGTATGGCAGACCTTTAAGGAACAGATCCCCGTGATATTTGATTTGCCGGTTCATGTCCTTTCGTATGCATTGGCAGCGGCCGTATTCATATGGCTGAATGCGGTAGTTGCTCGCACTGTGCATTTCTGGGGCGATGTACCGTTTACGTGGCACGCACTAAGCAATTCTGTTCTGTTCCAAGCAGCTGTGTCAATTTTATGGAGTTTCACGGCGTTTGGCATTATGGCGGGAGCGACCCGCAGAACGAGTCGTCAAGTCTGGTTTGTGGGTGGGACACTCCTGGGGTTGGTCGTGGTAAAACTTTTCATCGTGGACTTGGACGGGACCGGCACTGTTGCCCGTATCGTCTCATTCGTGGCAGTCGGTATCCTGATGCTGGTTATTGGATATTTTTCGCCGGCGCCACCCCGGCACAAGGAGGAAATCAAGGCATGAGAAGTTTGAGTATAATAGTTCTGTTATTAGGGCTGTGGACCACTGCCTACGCAGGCGTACCAACTCTCGAGGACTTTGCCTACGGGCTTGTCTTGGAAATGGATGGCGATGGGGCAATATATAGAATCACCCTTCCTCAGGACGTGTACCGCAACGTGACACGGGCTGATCTGTCTGATATGCGCGTATTCAACCGCCGCGGAGAGGTGGTACCCCATACGGTGCGCCGACCGACAGCCCCTCGTGCCGAGGTGATGGATCCCGTGTCCTTGCCATTTTTTCCTCTCTACGGAGCAGAGGGGAGCACATCCAATGAGCTGTCTTTGCACATCGTCAGGGACAAAAAGGGCACCATTATCGACTTCAAGAGTGAGGGATCGGGCAAGGAAAAAACTACTGTCAACGCTTACCTAGTCGACGCCAGCTCTTTAAAACAGCCTGCCAGCAAACTGGACCTTGCCTGGACACACGGTGGAGAAAGCTTTGTCACCACAGTGACTGTGGAGTACACCGATGACCTCACTAATTGGCATCCATTGGTGAGTGCGGCGACATTGGCAGAACTCCGCTACGATAAGCATAATCTGGGGCAGCATACCATCGTTATGCCACGCCAAGAGGTGAAATACCTGCGCATATCATGGCCGGCGGGCGCTCAGGGCGCTCGACTCACCAGTGTCAAGGCGATATTTCCCCGCATGGTGTATGAACACGCTCGTCAGTGGACCAAGGCGACTGCCAGGTATGTCACTGGTGACCTTATGGCGTATGAATTTAACAGCAATGCCATGTTGCCCGTAGATCGGATGAACGTGCAGTTGCCGGAACGCAATAGTCTGGTAGAGGCGGTGCTTAAGTCGCGAGGCAATGAAGAAATGCCGTGGCGGGTGCGTTGCAGTGGCGTGTTTTACAATCTGCACGTGGACGGTGTGGCACTGGTCAGCGACACCATTAGTATGCCTTTGACCACGGACCGATATTGGCGCCTGGAAATCAATCCCAATAGTGGCGGCATGCCGGTGCTGGAATTGGGCTGGGTACCGCATGATCTATTGTTTTTAGCCCGCGGCGAGGCGCCGTTTAAACTGGCTTATGGCAGCGTACGGATAGAACCGCATCAACGACCTGATAGCCTGCTCAGAACCATCAACAAACAGCAGGAGGGAGATTTCATAAAGGAGGCACATGTGGGCGTCAGGATCGAGCTGGGTGGCGAGGCAATGTTGGTCCCGCCGCGTCCGCCCTTGCCCTGGAAACAGTGGTTGCTCTGGATTGTGCTGGTGACAGGCGTCTTGTTAGCGGGCTGGATGGCCTGGCGTTTATATCGGCAGATGAACCCGCAGCAATAAGCTCATCAAAGACTTTTTACGAAACCATCAAGAATAGAATTGGGTGAATTTACCCTATAAAGTTTAAGGCAATACTAAAACTTTACTATTGATTTTTTATGGTTTCCGTAATATTTTCATTGTATGAAATTCGTAGAAAGATACCTGCCAAAATGGAGTCTGGAAAAAGACGCTCTGGCGCCGAAGATGATATTTATAGCCGGGCCGCGTCAATCAGGCAAGACTACGCTCCTGGAACACTTCCTGGAAAGACACGGCTGTTCGTCGCTTTTTTTTAACTGGGACACACCAAAAGTCAAGGCATTATACCGCGAAGACCCGACATTCTTTGAATCGGATGCAAGAATGTTGCGCGGCGGCAATAAGGATGTCTGGGTAGCTCTCGATGAAATCCATAAGAGAACCAAGTGGAAAGATATCCTTAAAGGATACTATGACCAGTTCCACAAAGTCTTTCGTTTTGTAATATCAGGAAGCGCCAGGCTTGATCTTTTCAGAAAGACCGGGGATGCTCTGATAGGGAGGTATTTTCTTTTTAATCTTTATCCGTTTTCTATTTCAGAGGTCGGTTCCAAAAACTTTGAGAAGCTCTATTTATGGCATGCGCTAATCAAGGATGAAAACTGGTCAGACCTTTTTGACCGGATAGCCGGAGAAAAGCCCCTGCCTTATGACCTGTGGCAGCAGATGTACGAATTCGGCCCCTTTCCCGAGCCCCTGCTCAAAGGTGATAAAGCCTTTTCAAATATGTGGCATCAGGATTATCTTTCGTTATATCTAAGAGAAGAAATCAGGGACCTGACCAGGATCTCTGATATAGACGGCGTAGAGACACTGGTCTCTCTTCTACCTAAACGAGTGGGCAGCATATTATCCATAAACAGCCTGAAAGAAGATTTGCATGCATCCCATGGCACAGTAAGTACATGGCTTGATTCTTTAGATAAATTATATCTGATTTTCTCTTTGCAGCCATGGCAGAAAAAAATCCATAAGACCATCAAGAAAGAAAAAAAATATTATTTTTACGACTGGTCATATGTCCCTGATAAAGATGAAGGAGCGCGTTTTGAAAATATGGTGGCTGTCGGACTCAACCGGTTATGCAATCAGCTCAGAGAAAACGGGCTCGGCCCTTATAAGCTCTTTTTTGTTAGGGACCTTTCTAAACGCGAAGTTGACTTTTTAATAGCTAAAGGCGAAACACCGGTATTGCTGGTTGAGTCAAAAACGAACAACCTTAAAATATCCGGATTTGCGCTAAACCTGGCAAAAAAACTGGGTGATATACCAATCATTCAGTTGAACCATAAAAGCGGTGTTCTCAAAAAAGTTGGCAAAAATGCCTCCGTAATCTCTGCCGCTCACTTCTTTTCATGTTTACCATGACAGGCGAGCCAGTTTCAAAATGTTCAATTAAAATCTCTCCTGTTGACTTTGAATGAATGATTTTCTATCCTTTTAGTTCATGAAACCCTTTTCTTTTGTACATGCCGCCGACCTGCATCTTGACAGCCCCTTCACGGGGATAACCGCTCAATCGGATGAAATAGGCAAGGTCCTTTATACCGCTACGTTCAAGGCATTTGAAAATCTTTTGGATCTGTGCATTGGAAAGCGAGTCGACTTTCTTCTTTTAAGCGGGGATGTCTATGACAGCGCGGATCGCAGCCTTCGCGCCCAGCTTTGTTTCAGGGACGGGCTTGCGAGACTCTCTGCCTCTGGAATACAGTCATTTATTGTTCATGGCAACCATGATCCATTGGATGGTTGGTCTTCGTCCATTGATTGGCCTGACGGTGTACATATCTTTTCAGGGGATGAGGTTGAATCAATCTTTTTTACAAAGGCCGGAGAACAGACCGCGGTGATCAATGGAATAAGTTATGCGCATCAGGACGAACAGCGCAATTTGGCTCGATACTTTAAAAGGAGTAATAGCAAACTGTTTCATATCGGTCTTCTGCACTGCAATGCCGGAAATAATAAAGAGCATGCATCGTATGCGCCATGCGACCTTGACGACTTAAAGGATGCAGGCATGGATTACTGGGCCCTCGGCCATGTTCACAAAAAGGACGTCCTCTCCGAATCTCCCTTTATACTTTATTCCGGAAATACGCAGGGAAGAAATATCCGGGAAACAGGAGAACATGGATGTTATCTGGTCACTGTAGATTCCAGTGGTCATCCACATCTTGAATTCCACCCCATAGATGCCGCGCGCTGGGCTCTTCGAAACATATCCATTGATGGACTTTCCACCATTAATGAATTGGACGGGACGCTCTCCGAGCTATGCTGTTCAATGCGCGATGAATCAAACGGACTTCCGGTATTTGCCAGGATCATCCTTACCGGCCGGGGAAAGTTATATGATGAACTGCGGATCGCCGGAGCAATTCACGAATTAGCCGAAAGAGCACGGGAGCAGGGATTATCTGAGTCTCCTATCGTGTGGATCGAGAAAATAGAAAGTACGTGCCGTCCTGATATTGATATTGAAGAACGTAAAAAGATTCCCGATCTCCTTGGTGATGTCCTCCGGATAAGTGAAGAGCTGCGCGCCGCCCCTTATCTGTCTGAAACACTCGCGGATACCCTGAAAGATCTCTACAAACACACAAAGGCAAAAAAAATCCTTGATCCGGTTGACGACGAAACCCTGAGAAATCTTCTTGATGATGCCGAGCGTTTCTGTGTTGACCGGCTGGGTGAATCAGAATGAAGATCTCCAGCCTTCTCATAGACGGTTTCGGAATATTTAGAGACCAGACCGTACGTGACCTCCCTGGCGGCCTTGTTCTGTTCCTGGGCAATAACGAGTCTGGCAAATCTACCGCCCTTTCTTTTGTCCGATCGATCCTCTTTGGTTTCCCGGACGGCCGCGCCAAGGAAAATCCGTATCCCCCTCTTGCTGGCGGGAAACATGGAGGGCGTCTGATCATATCAGACTCGTCGGGCAGAGACTATACTGTAGAACGCGCTCCCGGCAAGCACGGCGGGGCGGTTACCGTTATCCTTCCCGATGGGACGCTCAGCGGTTCCGAGACGCTCCAACAACTGCTCGGCGCCGCCACTAAAGACCTTTTTAAAACTATCTACGCGTTCAGCCTCGAAGAATTACAGACCCTCACGTCTCTTAACAACGAATCCGTTCGCGGGGCAATCTACGGCGCGAGCGCGGGGACCGGAATATTAGCGCTCCCCAGGATAGAGACTGAGATCGACAAACAGACAAAAGCGCTATTCTTACCGGGAGGACAAAAACCTGAAATCAACCAACTCCTGTCAAAGCTGGAAGCAAACAAAAAAGAACTCCTTCAAGCAAAAAGCGCTATCGATGAATATGACGAAGGGATCAAAAAACTCAGAGAGGTCAAAAACACCCTGACAATTGCCCTTAAAGATGAAGTCACGGTAGAAACTGATTTAAAAAAGGCAGAATCATATTTAACTCTGTGGGAAGATTGGGTTACCTTCTGCCAGGCGGAAAAAGAACTTTCAGCAATAGATATCGTCGCTGAATTCCCGCAAAACGGACTTGTCCGGCTCGATCGATTCATTGAAAAACAGAATGACCTGAGTGCCCGCATTGTTCAAAAAAAGAACAAGGTGAATACGCTGCAACAAGAATTTGACGCTTTGCCGCATGAAAAGCGCCTGTTGAACAAAAAAGGAGAGATAGAACGCTTGCTCCAAGGATGTGACCGGCACGTTGATCTTGTCGGCTCGCTCCCTTTAAAACGCCAAAAAATCAAAGGACTGGAAAAGGAGATCGAACAACTTCTGGCACAGCTCGGCTCGGAATGGGACGAAGCAAAAGCGGCCGCGTGTGATCGATCACTCTTTACCCGGGAGACAATCCGCAATTACGAACAGCGCCTTGACCATGCGAAGACAGAAAAGGCCCAATGCGCGACAGCCCTTGATTCGGCCCTAAATAATCATGACCGCGCCCTGGATGAGTCAAACGATATACACGTTGAAGATGTTGCCGCGGAGGAAGTGGAGATCGACAAAAGAAAAACAGCGTTTGCCAAGCTCCGCGCTCTCCTTCCCACGCAGTCAAGTCTAAAGGATAACATTCGTCATATCGAAGATCGTATCGCGGACAAAAAACAGCAACAAGAGTGGCTGCCGGCGCCGCCCCGTATCCCTGGATTTCTCCTATCAGCTCGCTTGCCGGGGGCTCTGGCACTCCTGGGAATCCTTGCGGGAGTTCTCCTCGTTATATCCGACCACATAATGTGGGGAGTTATTAGCTTTGTTATATTTCTTATCATTGCCGGATGGACCCGGCGTCTTAGCAAACAAAGAAGTAAAAATGTCGCGGAATATCAACAGAGGCTTTCTAAGATAACAGATGCTATCGACAACCTCGAAGAAGAGAAGCAGGAGGCTGAAAAATCCCTGAACAAGACAACAGGACAGATAGATGACCTGCTTTCCGTGCTCGGGATTACGGTTATTGATCTTGATAAAATCGACTCCGAGATTGAGAAACGAAAGAGCTTCCTTGAAAAAGCAAAAGCGGCCTGCTCCTTAAAAGAGACAACTGAAAAGGAATTGGGAAAGGCAAAAAAACGATTCGAAGAATCAGAAGCCCGGGAATCAGAAATCCTTTCCGAGTGGAAACGATGGCTGAACAGTATGGGATTCTCCCCGGACCTTTCTCCGAAAACCGCGCTCGAAGCCCTGCGGATCATAGACACTATTGTAGACCGGATAACCACCAAGGACGCTTTTTCCGCTGAAATAAAAGAAGATGAGCATTTAATCACGACGTACAGTGAAACCGCGCGCTCCGTCCTTGCTTCATGCGAACGCGCCCTCCCCCATCCGTCTGATATTACATCAGCCATAGATCGCGTTGCGGCCGATCTCAGGATCGCTGAAAGCGCCTTGGAACAACGCCGTGTGATCGAAAAGGAACTGCGTGAAACAAAAAGAGAAGAAGAAGAACTTGAAAAGGAACATACAATAACCGCGACAGCGCTTACAGACCTGATCAGATCCGGCACAGCAAAAGATGAAGATGATTTTCGAAGTCGCGGCGCTCTTTATGAAAAAAGCACACAGCTTAAAGAGGCCGTCGCTCAAGCCCGCAATAATATCCTACGAATTTCCGGCCGGCGTGACTGGGAGTCCCTGCACAATACGCTTATATTATCGGATAAAGAAACCCTTTTAAAATTAAAAACCGAACTTTCTCAACGCCGCTCTGAATTAAAGGAAGGACTTGAAAGTCTCCGCAACAAACGAGCGGACCTTGAAGCAGCTATTACACGAATGAGCACGGCGGATACAATCTCAAGGCTCAGAGCTACGGAGGAAAGACTTTTAGAAGAACTCCGCGTAAAGGCGGAAGACTGGTCTCGCCTTGCCATCTCAAAACACCTTCTTTCCGAGGCACGTAAGAAGTTTGAGCAAGAACAGCAGCCCGAGGTCATACGGGAGGCGAGCGTTTTTTTTAAAACCATAACCGGAGGAAGGTATCAGAAGATCATAGCCCCCCCGGGAGAAAAACATTTTGAGGTAATCGACAACAATTCATCCCGAAAGGGAATCGACGCGCTCAGCCGTGGAACCCAGGAACAACTCTATCTTTGCGTTCGGTTTGGATATATTCGAAATTATGCCTCAAAACAACAGCCTCTTCCGATCATAATGGACGATATCCTGGTCAATTTTGACCCTCCGCGCGCACGAGCGGCGTCACAGGCGATATACGATCTTTCCCAGACGCATCAGGTCCTCTTTTTCACCTGTCATCCGGAATCCATTACGATATTTCAAGAAGTTGATTCAAACATCCCCACCTTCCGTCTCGAAAATAATAGCTTTGTTAATTTCTGAGCGAATACAAGTTATTCCCTTGACAACAAAGGCCTTTCCTTAGTATAGTGCCCAAACAAAATTGTAAACAGGGAGGAATGATAAATGTATTTTTTGGCATTTTTTGTTGTAGGCTTGATAGTATTTATTATTTATTATCTGGAGGAAGCGCCTGCCAAGGGAGCCAGGCCGTCAACCCCTGTTAAGCAACCAGCTACAAAAAAAGTTACATCAGTAGTACAAAAACCAAAAGAAACACCAAAGGAAGTCATTAAAAAAGAACCTGTAATCAGCAAAACCGCTTCCGAGAAAAAAATAACCGAAAAAGCAGCGGCAAAACCCAAGGCGAAAAAAACCACTCCTAAAAAAACCGCCGGCAAAACCCCTCCAAAAGTGGAAACAACTAAAAAGGAACCAGCCGCCCCAACACCTGCTCCAGCGGCTCCAACAACTCTTCCGTCAACGCCAGCGGTTTCAACAACTCTTCCGGCAACGCCGGCGGCTCCAACAACCCCTCCCAAAGTGGAAACAGCTAAAAAAGTACCGGAGACTCCACCAACCCCTCCAGAGGTAAGAGCGCCCGAAAAAGCGGAGGTAAAACCCAAGGCGGACCAAGCTACTGCCAAGGAAACGGCCGCAAAGAAAGCAACCGAGTCAAAATCTGCGGGAAGAAAAACACTTTTTAAGAAAACCGCTGCCGCAAAGATTAAGGAAAAAAAGGCGGCAATTGAAACAGATAGCGAAAAGAGTTAACCTCTTATTCATTGGCCATTTGTCATGTCTTTCACCTCCCTGGCAATGAGACCTTTGCATAACGCGACATTTTTTTGTCAGGCAAGGAAGGCAAAAATTTTAACCGGAGGAATACATTGGGTATTTCGAGGATTAAAATTTGAAGCCTGACGCCGCATCACGAAAAAATGGCAGTTATGCAAAGCTCACAATTTGTTCCAGGGAGCTGATTGAATTGTTCCCTCATTGTGATCATTGCCTGACGCATATATAGAAGGCCATCCACACTTCCCCCTTGTTAATTCACAAGATTTTGTATTATAATAAAATCAAATTTGAAAATTTGTATCAGTGATACGACACGAAAACAATGGGGTCACTGCGACAAGAAATGATCAGGTTGTTGCGAGAAAGGGAGATGACCGCCAGAGAACTATCTCAAATCCTAAGCATACGAGAACGAGATGTGTATGACCACATGTGTCATATAGAAAAAAGCGTCAAGGTTAGTGGAGCGAAGCTTACTGTCGTCCCATCGCGTTGTCTGAAATGCGGGTTTGAATTTAAAAGTCGGAAACGTATATCTCCGCCATCCCGATGCCCCGTCTGTAAAGGAGAACATATTTCAGATCCGGCGTTTAGTCTATCTACAAAAAAATGAACCAAAGCCGTTCTAAAAACTCAAGAGATGCTTTTTGTTGCCGATTGGTATTTTAAGAGACCTGGTTTATTGTAGTCAAGTATTTTTTTAATTGGAAAGTCATTTGGGATATCCCAATGCTTTCTTGAAAAGTTCTAAACCCATGTGAAAGCCATCTTACCCGATCCTGGTATTTGAGAGTCTCAAACGAGCTCT
>JBDRFJ010000225.1:0-2698 GCA_043818915.1 Pseudomonadota bacterium
ATCCGTCTATCGTGCTATAAGGCCGCCTGCTTGGTGAAATACGGGAAATCGTCGACCAGGATCGAAATCCAGAATTTTTCGCAAAAACCCTGTCAAGTCTTTTTTTACTTCTTTTTGTATTTTTTGCTGAATAGTTACAAACAAAATACATTATAGGGACCCTTACCTTTTTGTTTTTTACTCCCCCTGTAAGAAATAATAACACCTCTTCGAAAACGCCAAAATTTCACCCCTGCCCTATTACTAAAACAGAGGGTAAAAAAAGCGGCCCGGCAAAAATGACCTTAATAGTAACTTAAGGCACAGACAGAGTAACCAACAGGTGCTGTTAACGTTCACTTCACGACATTTTAAGGTGCACTTCACGGCACTTTAAAGCACACAAAAGGAGGTTATGATGATTATGAAAAGTTTTTTCTTGGTGATTGGACTCTTGATATTCACGGTACAGCCCTGTTTTTCCGACGAGCAGGGGCAATGCGAGGGGATCGATACGGCGGCCATTTCAAGTATCGGCAGGGGGACACTCGGTGGGGCACTGTCTGGAGCGTCCATTGTCTCAAGAAAGCCGATAGATGATCTTGGCATGTGCGAGGTCATAGTCCGGATGCGGGGAGGGCGCTATCTGCCGTGCTATATTTCCGGCAACTCCATGATCTTGGGCCATCTGTACAAGGACGGCCAAAATATCACAGAGCACGGAATCGCTGAAATCAGGAAATCCTCTTTTCTCGGGAACAGGTCGGAGCTGGATAAAATCGTGGCGTTTACGTACCGGCCAAGGGTGAAGAAAACGAGTCTTTATATGATCACCGACCCGTTGTGCCCGTACTGTCACAAGGTTGAATCACAGATCAGGGATCTGGCGGACAAGTATAATGCTCAGATTAACGTAATTCTTTACAGTGTTCACGGGTCACATGGCGCAAAAAAGTGCATTGAGGCCGTATGCCGCAATTTCACGCTTGATGACTACCTCAACGAGGACTGGAAAACAGGCAATGCTGATAATTATCAGTGCGAGAGGGGCAACGAGTTGATTGAAAAGACCAGAAGGATTATTTCTGAAATCGGCATAGAAGGCGTACCCATGTTTATCGACGGCAACGGAGGCTCCGTGTCGAGAGCCAATCTGCCCGCCCTGAAAGAATTAATCTCACAGGCAAAAGGAGAATAATCATGGAGGCGCTGATCGGACTTGATATCGGCTTTGGGGACGTAAAGGTTATTGCCAGGCTTAATGACAAAAAAGACGCAACCGATACCGACCCCGAACTTATGTTCAAATACCCCACTGCAATCGCATATACCAGAAACGGGATTATCGGCGACCTGGCCCGGCAGGAGGAGTATGACTTCAACAGCCGCGCCTTTGTAGCGGGCAGTGCGGCTCTCCAGTGCCACGATCTCTTTTCCACACGAGATATCGAGTTTCTCATGACGTACTCCCCCCTGCTGGCCTACAAGGCAATGGCCGATATTGCGCGGACCGCTTCGATCCCGCTTGCTGACCTTCTCTCCGCAAATAAACGGCTCTGCCTCGGCATACCGCTGGCATACTATCCCAGGAGAGAGGAACTTAAAAGGCGTCTGTCGGCCTACAGCGTCTCAGGAGATGCAGTGCGCTTCGACAATATCGAAGTCAGAGCCCAGAGCCAGGGCATACTGTTCGACTACATGCTTGACGAACAAGGAAGACCGGTTGATGAGCGTATCAACCAGAACGTGCTTGTTCTGGACATCGGTTTCAACACCGTGGACGTCCTTGGTGTCATAGATGGAAGGCCAAACAGGGAATGGTCGGGTATGCTCGAAAACGGCGGGATATGCCGGATCTGCGAAGAACTGAAAACCTATCTGCAAAAAGAACTCAGCTTCAGCCTGTCTGAGCAGGTGGTAAAAGAGGTCCTTCAAAAAGGAAGGGTATCGCTGTATGGGGCAGACAGAGACCTCTCAACGCCTGTCAGGAGAGCAAACGAGGCATACTCCGACTGGCTGGGTCGCGAGGTAAATTCCAGGTGGGACGACTTTCTTAAGAGAGCGGACAAACTGATTATAGCCGGCGGCGGGGCATATTACGTGAATGAACTTCAGGACAGGTACCCGCGGGAGTTTGTGTTCATTCCGGATGATCCCGAATACAGCAACGCGCGGGGGTTTCTGAAGTTTGGTATGCGCGCCTCACCTACTGTGTGAATTTAAAACAAGGCATGTTACAAAAACGCCAGGTTGAGGTCTTTGGGAAATGAAGTCTAAAAGAGTAATTTTACATTTACATAACTCACAAATTATTCAGTTTATCAGGAATCTCCCACGGGGTTACCGCTCGCTGGTAGTCGAATCCGCTTTGGCTGCTTACATGAAAACAGATGCAGGTCAAGCGCTGATGAACCAGTTGGAATACAGGAAGGACAAGGGGAAGAGTACAACCGGCAACCGGCAGGATAAGGTTGAAGACGTCCTTGACAAGCTAAAGGGTGATTTTGATTAAGGCTCATGCCTTGGGAAAAATAAGTCTTACATTATCAGTTATTGCCCTTATTAGCCTGGCTTCCCTTTCAGTCTCGGCTTTCTGTTTTGAGGAGGCAGGAGGGCGTTACGGTATCCCTCCCGGCCTTCTTAAAGCTATAGCCCAGGTGGAAAGCAGCATGCGGCCCCACGCAATCAATCATAACAAAGACGGTTCCGTCGATTATTG
>JBDRFJ010000226.1:0-15769 GCA_043818915.1 Pseudomonadota bacterium
AGGTCTCTTTAAGAGTTCTTTAAAAATTGCACGTCAGGCAGAAAGGAGAAAGTTGTGACAAGGCCGGGAACAAAGCTTACCAGAAGAGAGGTTTGGTATCGGATTATAATCAGCGCTGTATTCACAATCAGCTTTTTTATAGCTGCTGTAGGGTATGGCCAATAGAATTGAGTAATTCGGGATTTCTTAGATCCCACCTTTGGAATCGTGGTTTCATAAGCCTTTTTAATCGATTACCTCAAGAATTTACCGGCATAGCCCTCTTGCCTTGCTCCACTTCGTTACTTTCAAGATTCCACAATTTTTAACTTTTTCAAACAACAAATTTTTAGCGGAGCAACTCCGATGCCGTGGAGAAAAAATCCGGTCATTTATGAAATCAATACAAGGCTCTGGTTAAAAGACCTTTCTTTACAATACGGAAAACCAATCCACTTAGGAACCATACCCCTTAGTGAACTTGAAAAATTTGCAAACAACGGTATTGATGCAATCTGGCTAATGGGCGTCTGGAACCGAAGCCTGGAGGGAATAGAAATCGCACACCGTCATCCCGGGCTGCAAGAAGAATACACAAGAGCGCTGGGGACATGGGGAAAAAAGGATATCGGCGCATCTCCATATGCCATCCGTGTCTATGAGGTCGCTCAAGAATTCGGCAATGATCAAACGCTTGCGATATTTCGATCAAATCTTCTGGAGTTTGATATAAAGCTAATACTCGATTTTGTCCCCAACCATATGGCCATAGATACTCCGTTTTTATATAAACATCCTGACCTATTTTTGCAAGATACCCCGTCCCGAGCTGAACCTAAGGATTATTTCCAACGAAATGTTAGGGGGATACCTTACACCTTTGCCCATGGCAAAGATCCTTATTTCCCATCCTGGACTGATACGGTTCAAGTAGATTACAGCGAAGTATCAAACAGAGAGTTTATGGCTGATCTTATGGAGAAGGCCGCCTCACATTGTGATGGCCTTCGCTGCGACATGGCACAACTGGTTACTCCTAATGTTTTTAAAAAAACATGGGGGAAAAGTTTTGACAAAGATGAAACGTTCTGGAAGCCGGCCATACAAAGCATCAAGTACAGGAGGCCTGGTTTTGTTTTTATGGCGGAGGTATACTGGGGGCTTGAATGGGAACTACAACAGGAAGGCTTTGATTTTACCTATGATAAGACCCTGTATGATCGTCTCCGATACTCGACTCCAGACGACGTACGAGGCCACTTAGGGGCAAGATTTTCTTACCAGAATAAGCTCGTTCGATTCATCGAAAATCATGACGAAACAAGGGCGGTCAAGGCATTTGACAATAAGGCAGAGGCCGCGGCGCTGATCGCCTCAACTACCCCTGGCGCCAAACTTTTTCATGATGGACAATTTGAGGGGAAATCGATCAGGCTTCCTATACAACTCACACGTAAGCCCGCAGATCCTGTTAATCACGATATAATACATTTCTACCAGACGCTCTTGCAAGAGATAAAAGATGACATTTATCATAAAGGAGACTGGAAGCTTCTGGAGGTATCTTCGGTTGGAGATGACACGAATCATAATATCATTGCGTACGAATGGACTATGCAAGACAGGAATAAAATCGTCGCCGTCAATCTCGGAAACCAAGAGTCGCATGCATATATACGGCCGAGCCTCCCCTCGGACAAGAATGAATGCATCCTTGTCGATCATATGACAAATAAACAATATAAACGTGAAGTTTCTGAGGTGAGCGCAAAGGGGTTATTTATAAAGCTCGCGCCGTATGAGGCGCATGTGTTTGATGTGCGTTAGTGTCCTCCAAAAACGGTACCTTTCGCCCCGATACTGCGTTCTCCGCAGGTCTCTGTCCTCAACGTAGCGCTGCTACGCCTGCGGCCGAAACCTTTGTGCGGCCTTGTCTCGGGACAAAATCTACCATTTCTGAAAGGACACCAATTGGAATTGTATTACGATTCTATACGGAAATAATTATTTGTGAACATCTCACAGTTTCTTGAAACTTTTCTGGCGTATGCCTGCGAATAGATTGTGCCCTTACGAGCATATCTGACTACTCGTGTGGGGCCGGCATTATAGGCAGTAAGCGCCGTATCCAGGTCATTAAACCTTTTCAGCAGCTTTTTCAAATAGTATGCTCCCATTCGAATGTTGTGACGAACATCGTACAAGGTTTCATGCCCCTTCCATTCAATCCGTAGCTCCTTTGAAAGAGCATAACCGGTGGCGGGCAGCAACTGCATCAAACCAACCGCCCCGCGGTGTGATCGAACATGCTCTCTGAAAGAACTTTCAGTAAAAATCACGGCAAGGAGTAATGCAGGCGGGAGACTATTTTTTTTGCAAACTCTTTGTATACAACGCGACAGTTCCTCGCGAAATTCCAGAGGCTTTCGCGCATAATATTCATTCAATACTTCCATTATGTTGTTAAGCTCACATTGAGCTTCTTTTTTCTCTTTAAGAATATCCCACTGCTCTATCAACTCGTTGTCAAGATAACGGCCGCCGGCAACAAAAGCGGTACTGAAAACAAGTGCTATTGTTAGAAATTCTATTATAAAAATTCTGTTAAATCGTGTCATATTAGCTTATCCTCTTTGTAACAATCCAACCCGACGCAACGCGATTATCCATGGGTTAATCGGGTTCTGGATGCGATTTTGTTATCTTACCCAGAGCAAATGATATGCCATAAATAATGAATCCGGATAACCTATTAATATTAATATATAATGAAATGATTTCCTCGCTGATCGAACATTTCTGAATCTCTAATATTATGCAAACCATTTCACATTAGCGGCAAATCGTTTCACATTAACCGCAAAAATATTTCCTTGTTTTTTTCTGTGGTTTCATTATATTATTTTAATTAATCACTTTTTCTGCCTACCGTTTTTCATTCACTGGGTTAAGAGTCTTAGCTTAAGACTATTTTCGATGTAATCTTAATAACATCCCAACACAATCATCGTGATACCTTTCAGATCGCCTTGAGGAGATAAAAATCGTGAATACCAAAGAAATAAGAAACTAAAGGAGAGCCTGTCGAAGCGTAGGGAAGATATATTCAGCCGCGTCACTGCTCTCGAAGGGGAACTCCACACACTGGAAACGTCGATCACCTCACTGTCAGTCGTATAGATTGGGAACGTGATGATATTAAAAAACGTCCGGTAGTGCCGGAAGAAATAAAGGGAATGCAAATCATAACATGAGACGAAGAAATAAGAGAAGATGTTGTTGAGTCCGTAGAAGAGGGAACCGAGTATACCCCACTGGGAGAACCAACAGAAGAAGAAAGCTGAGGAAATGATACCCTTACGAAGTTCGCAACGTTCTTCAAGCTATCCTATAGTCAACAATACACTGATCGGTATTAATGTTGTCTTTTTTTTAATAGAGCTGGGGCAAGGCCAGCGTCTTAACGAGTTTATCTACACATACGGTCTGGTCCCTGCTCGCTATTTCATCCCCCAAATATCCACCAATTTCACATTCGGAGAACAGTTCATCTCTTTTTTCTCCTTTATGTTTCTCCACGCGGGGCTCTTGCACCTCCTGGGGAATATGTGGAGTCTCTATATCTTTGGTGACAACGTGGAAGAGCGGCTCGGCCCCATACGGTATCTCGCTTTTTACCTTCTCTGCGGTCTCGCATCCGGCATTGTTCACATTGTTTCCAATACACATTCGCAAGTACCCACTATCGGGGCCAGCGGCGCGATTGCCGGTATAATGGGCGCCTACTTCATTCTATTTCCCAAATCAAAGATACTAACCCTTATACCCTTTTTTTTCTTTTTCCATTTTGTAGAGATTCCCGCATATTTTTTTCTTGGGATCTGGTTTTTAATTCAGTTTCTGAGTGCCACGGCAAGCTCGGGACAGATGGGTGGGATAGCCTGGTGGGCTCATATAGGAGGATTTGTATTCGGTATTATATGCCTAAAGCTCTTCGCTCTGATGCCTGAAATCGGCGCAAGTAGTAAAATACGAAAGATTACTCAAAAGCGCACAACATCGAGGATTCAGGTCATACGCCCGATCTCAATGGATAATGACCCCAATTCCCATGGAAACATCTTTGTCAATTCCCGTGAGGCTTTTTTCGGTACCCGAAAATTGGTCAATATCCCCGTCGGCTTTAAGAAACGAACATTTTTTGTGACGATCCCGCCCAATATTTCAAACGGCGACAAGCTTCGCCTCCGAGGGTTGGGACGTATACTTGAAGCAAATAAAAGAGGGGACTTATATCTAAAGGTAAGTATAATAGATTGAAATTTTGGAATTGAGGAATTAAAGGCGCAAACCTTCAATTCCCAAATTCCTAAATTCCTAAATTCCTAAATTCTTATTCCTCATCCAGTATCTCTCTTAGCTTGTCTGACAAAGATTTGATACGAAACGGCTTCGGGATAAAATCGTTACAACCGCGGTCTAATAATTCTGTTATGTGCTCATCCATGCTGTATCCGCTTGCAATCAGGACCTTTACATCAGGGTTTATCTTCTTTATCCTGCCATAAGTCTCTCTACCATCCATCTCCGGCATAATCATGTCGAGGATGACCATATCAATCTTGTCCTTATTCTTCTTATAGACCTCTATGCCTTCTTTGCCGCTTTTCGCCAACAGGGTCCTGTAGCCGAGTGTTTTGAGAAGCTGTTCAGCAACCCATATGACCCTCTCGTCATCATCGACAAGAAGAATGGTCTCGCTGCCTCTCCTTAGTTGGTCCGACTTTTTCCGTTCTTTTATTGCTTCTTTTTCTGAGGCCGGCAGATAAAGGTAAAAAGTAGTTCCCTCGCCTTGCTTACTGTCAACATTGACAATCCCACCGTGACACTTGATAATGGTATAGACCACTGAAAGACCAAGGCCGATTGCTTTCCCCCTATTTTTGGTAGTAAAACAGGGCTCAAATATCATTCGCTGTGTCACTTCATCCATACCGATTCCCGTGTCGGTTATAGATAGCTTAATGTAATTACCCTGTGTCACATTAAATACTTTGGCATCATTTTCATCAAGCGTAACATTATTAGTCTTGATAAAAAGATTACCGCCCCCCGGCATAGCCTCCCGTGCATTAACATAAAGGTTTGCGAGCGCCTGTTGAATTTGCCGTTGGTTTACTTCAACCGGCCAAAGTTCCTTTTCACATTCTGTATAAATCTTTATATCTTTTCCGGTACGGGAGAATACCTCCAGAGTCTTTTCGATAAGCTCGTTGAGGCTGGTCGGTTTGGCGCCGTATTTGCCGGCACCCGCAAGTTCTGACAGTTGTTGTGTAAACCCCGCGCCTTCGCTGACGAGTTCCGTTATACATTTCAGATCTTCATAATGCGGGTTTGAAGAATCGATATCCATGAGTATTAAAGAGGCGTACCCCTGAATACCCATAAGCAGATTGTTAAACCTGTGGGAAATCTTACCGGCAAGAGCGCCGATAGACTCCATCCTGTGAACATGCTGCATCTGTGTTGCGCGTCTCTTTTCTTCCTCCTCAATCCTCTTGCGATCAGTAATGTCGTTGATAGTTTCGATAATGCCGATCGGTGTGCCATTACTGCCCACAAAGGGCGTCGCCGCTATATAGCAATGGATTTTGGCGCCGTTGTTGCGTGTCATTTCAACATCGCATTCAACGCATTTTTCGCCACTGAGAATCCTGATCAGCGGACACTTCGGAGTATGACAGCGCGGACCGCTCAACACCTCATAGCACCTCTTGCCCACTCCTTCATCCTGGCTTATCCCTGACAAATTCCAAAATGTATCGTTAACGCGAACTAAGTTAAAGTCCTTGTCAACTACGCGAATTCCGGGAGCCGCGCTGTTGAATATTTGATTAAGTTCATCATAGGAAGCTTTGATTGAATCTTCAGTTCGCTTCGAGTTTTTATGTGTACGCGTATCCTCCATTATACCTCCATTACCGTAATAGTTGCACTCACAACGACAGATATTCGCTGATTTAGAATAGCTATTGTCGTTTGTTGATCACTACGAAAGTGTGCTTGGGTCCGGGGTTGTTCAGTTCACATACTACTTGCAACTCCCAGAGTCTTTAATAATAGCAAGCGGGATGCCAAAAAATTGCTTTTGAGAAAAAAGTTCTAACTAACTGTAATTTTAAATTATTTTTTGACAGATGCGACACACGCTCTTTTGCTACTGTAACAAAACGTTACAATAGCGGCCTTTTCCCCGGCCTCTTGGTGTTACCTTTCTACACAGTTTTACACACCAACCTGTTTTCTTGTTGTTTAAAAATTGTGGACAATCTATATTTTTTTTAGTAGGTTACAATTCCAGCTATGAATAAACCAAGAATTCTCTTAATAGACGATAATGAGGCATTCTTAGAGCTCTTTCTCTCACTCCCTGAGGCCAAATGCTTTGATTTGCTCCCTCTCACATCGGCCAGGGAAGCAATCGAAGCACTTAAGGAAGAGCCGGTTGATCTGATTATCTCAGATGTGCAGATGCCTGAGATGACAGGGACCGAGCTTTTCACCACGGCCCAGGACATCTACCCTGACATTCCCTTCATCCTGATCACCGCCTTTGGTTCCACGGAAGAGGCCATCAAGGCGGTCAAGCAAGGCGCCTTCCACTATTTTGAAAAGCCGATCAACGACAAATTGGACCTGTTCTGGACAACCGTCCGGGAGGCGTTGGTCAAGCGGGATATGACCAAAGAGGTGGCCTCCCTTCGCAGGGAAAAGTCCCTCCATTTAAAAATACCGGTGACCATCATAGGCCAATCAAATGGACTCAAAAAGGTGCTTAGGTCAATAGATGAGGTTGCGGGGCTCCCTATTACTGTCCTTCTATACGGGGAAACCGGCACAGGGAAAGAGCTGGTTGCCCGGGCTATTCATAATCAAGGTGACAGACGGGACAACCCTTTTTTTGCGGTAAACTGCAATGAATTCGCCTCCGGAGTCCTGGAGAGTGAGTTGTTCGGTCATGAAAAGGGCGCTTTTACCGGCGCAATAGAGAGGAAAACCGGGATTTTTGAATTGGTTCACAAGGGAACTATCTTCTTGGACGAAATAAGCGAAGCACCGCACTTCGTTCAATCTAAACTCCTCAGGGTAGTGGAAACTAAGAGCTTTACGCGCGTAGGAGGGACCTTTCCCATATATTCAGACTTTCGTGTTATCGCGGCCACCAACCGCGACCTGGAGACACATGTTGCAAACGGTCACTTTCGTAAGGATCTTTTTTACCGTTTAAACGTCTATCCCATTGAGATCCCACCCTTGAGGGATAGAAAAAAGGATATCCCGCTCATCGCTGAATTCTATCTTAAGCAATTCACTCAGGCGTATAGCCGGCCGATAGACGGTATTTCCGCCAATGCCATGCTTGCCCTCAGGGAATACGATTGGCCGGGCAATGTCCGGGAACTGATAAACATCATAGAAAGGGCCGTGATAACCTGTAAAGAAACTATTATCACTACCAAACACCTCCCTTTTGATACAGAAGAGTACCAAGACATGTCTGATATGAACCTGAAGGATATGGAGAAGCACTTTATCACAATGGCCTTGAGACGTACCCAAAATAATAAAACCAAGGCGGCCGAGCTGTTGGGTATAAACCGCAAGACCCTGATTGACAAGGTCAAGGGGTATGGGATTGAGGAAGAAGAAAATTGATGGATTCCGGTAACTACTAACAGGTTCAAAGTACGAGGTTCACGGTTTAGGGGTTCAAGGTTCAGAGTTGGTGGAGTGTATCGAAAGAAAGGTAACCGTGAACCTGGAACTTTGAACCGTGAACCTAACAACCTGAGTTCTAGATGAAAAGGAGAAGTTGTACGATGGACTTTAAAACTTTGCGTTCTTTGCGTCTCTGCGGTGAGTCGTGCTTTTTTCTTGCTTTCTTTTTTCTCGTTATCTTTTCCTGCAACGCGCGGGCTGAGGCTGTATCTCCCGAAACAGAGACTCACGAATTAGGAGAGATCGTAGTTACTGCCACGCGTTCCGAGACCCCCAAACAGGATGTAGCGGCCAACATCACCGTTGTTACCAGAAAAGACATAGAAAAAATGCCGGTCTCCAACGCGGCCGAGGTGCTCCAATACATACCGGGCGTGTACGTGGAGTTCGGCGCCGGATTGGGAAGCGATACCACGGCCCGCATTCAGGGATCGGGTGCAAGACATGTGGCGGTCTATCAGGATGGCGTTCCTCTCAACCAACTGCTCAATCCTCGAACAAACCTTTCTTACATACCGATTGACACCATCGACCGTATCGAGATCTACAAAGGGGCGGCCTCCTCTGCCTGGGGCTCCGCGCTCGGGGGCGTGATAAATATCATCACCAAGGAGCCGGACAAAACAAAGCCGTTTTCCGCCGATGTCCGCACCTCGTACGGAGAGCACAGGACGTCAAAGAGCCGCGGTACCGTGAGCGGCACACAGGATGGCGTTGGCTACCTCCTCTCCCTCACTCATGACGAGAGCGATGGCTTTGTCGACTATACCGAATACAAGCAGGATGCCGTATACGGCAAACTCAATTACGACATAGGCGCGGCAAGCCGCCTCAACTTCGTGTACAGTTATGATGCAGGCGAGAGTGAGGACCCGTGCATTAACTATCCTACGTTCTGGGACGACCTCGATCAGCATCGGTCATACCAGCGCCTTCTCTTTGAAACTTCGCCCACTGACAATCTTTCCTTTGCCCTCGAAGGAAGGCATCACCAATTCGACAGCCGGGTCGACGATGTTTACAGCACCTATAGAGAGATCTACAACGATTACGATGACGAAATCTGGGGCGTCAGCGCCCGGGCGACCCACACAACCGGCACGACAAACACCCTTAACCTCGGGTTTGACGAGGACTGGGGCAAATTCGATTACCTCTCCCAGGTGTGGGGCTCGGACATTGACGGCCACACCAGAAACTGGGCGGCGTATGCCAACGACACGTTCAACGTGGGCGCCCTCTCTTTTAACGTCGGGCTCCGCTATGACGACAACAGAGATTTCGGCGGCGAGGTCAGCCCTTCCGGCGGCGTGATCTACCATATCGAAGAGCACAACGCCCTTGTCCGCGCGCAGGTCGCCAAAGGATTCTCAGCCCCCGACCCTAACGAGCTCTCGACCAACCCGAACCTCGACCCTGAGATTGCCGTCAATTATCAGCTCGGCTTTGAAATCCAGCCGGTAAAAATGCTCAAATTGGAAGTAAACGCCTTTCGCGCGGAAGTCGACGACCTTATCGACTGGGATAGCGGCGCCGGGCGATACGAAAACATCGACGAGGTCACCCGCAGAGGCGTGGAGGGGAGCATATCAGCAAACTTTGATTTTCGGGCTACGCCTCTCATTTGGAGGGAGCTACGTCCACGTAGAGGACAAGGAGACAAACACGGTGATCAATGATATCCCGAGAAAGACGTTCAATGTCTCGGCCGCCTATACCTATAAATGGATGACGCACTCCATTAACGGAAAATATATCGACCATAACTCTACCTACGCTGAAACCGAAGATGACCGCATGATCCTCGACTATCTCCTGCAGGTCGCCCTACCCCTGCCCGAGCGCCACGGCAAGGTTAGCCTCTTTGCCGCCGTGTACAACCTGACCAACAGCAATTATGTGTACCGCGAGGTATGGCCGCAGGCGGACCGGTGGGTTGAAGGGGGGGTGAGGTTTGAGTTTTGAAAGCTATGACACCCTTGCTTAGACATTTGATTTTGCTCCTGCTGTGCATTCCCCTGATCTGCTCCCTTGTGTCCTGCACGAAGACTGACGTCGCTCCTGACAAGAAGAGTCCACAAAATGAAAATATTCTCCGGTATGATGTCAATGCCCCTTTTACCTCTTTGAATCCTACTGAGGTTCCTGGGTCTGGCTCAAACTATGTTTTTCCGTTGCTCTACAGTTTCCTTTTTGTTCCAAATACAAACGGAGAACTCGAGCCGGATTTGGCCGTTAAATGGACCTATGATTCTGAAAGCTTTACCTGGACTATACATCTGAGGAAAGACGCGCTGTTCCACAACAATAAGAAAGTTACTTCAAGAGATGTAGAGTATTCGCTGGAGAGTTGGTTAACGACCTACTCCCCCTCCCTTTATTCTCTGATAGAACGAATTTTGATTCTATCAGATAACATCCTAAGCATTCGTCTTAAGAGAAGTGATCCTGACTTCCTTAAACAAATCTGGGACTTTGAGATTATTCAGGAACCAAGTGAAGACAAAATCGACTATTACAATCGACCCATTGGTTCCGGGCCCTTCAAATTCTCTTACAGAAAAGGCGAGAAAGAAGTCACCCTGGTGGCAAATGAAAATTATTATAATGGCCAGCCCTCTCTGGATGGGGTTGTCTTCTATTACCAACCAGACAAAGAAAAGGCATGGACAAGGCTACTTTCAGGAGAGACTGATCTAATACAAGAAATCTCACCTAAAAATTACGAGATTATGAAGCAGTATGAAAAGCAATACTATTTTGATCTATACACCCTGCCTTATTGCGTGCTACTCCTTTACAATACAACTGATCCCCTTTTTTCTGACCCAAACGTCAGGATAGCTCTTTCTCATGCCATTGATAGGCAATACATCATAAAAAACATCTTATGTCACTCTGCAAGAGTTGCTGCTGGGCCAATGGGTGTCGACTCACCGTTTAGTAGCCCTGCGGTGAAACCCATCCCATATGATCCAGATAAGGGGCTTAGATTGCTCAATAAAGCTGGCTGGTCGTATGAAAAAGGGGAATGTTATCTCACTAAGGATGGAAAGTGTTTTGAATTTGTAATCTTGCTTTTTGAAGAATATCAAATTGAAAAAAAGATTGCCCGATACATCAAGCTTTGTCTTAATGATATCGGAATCAAGGTGCGTTTGCGGCTCCTTCCTTTCAAGGAGCTTGTACGAAGGTACCGTAGAAACAATGAATTTCAAGCTGTTATAACAGAGTTCGCCACTGTTCATGACGAGCCTAAATACTTAGCAGAACTCTGGTCGCCTTATCGTTCTAATAAGTCAAGAGCCGGGTGTTTCGCACATCCAGAAGTTACCCGCCTTTTACACCAAGCTCTTAACGAGGGAAACGCCTCAAAGCAAAAAGACCTTTTTCATAAAGTAGACGCACTGATTTCGTCGCTCCAGCCTGGTACCTTTCTGTTCCAGAAGTTAGCCATAGATATTATGACGAACAGGTTCAGCTTATCTTTCCCCTTTACTCTCGACCATCAAGGGATTTACCGCCTCAAGTATGTCTCGCTTAATAAGAATTAGCTCATAGCTGATAGGTCATATGCTCATGGTGCATAACAACCAAAGCTTGATCGCTCAAAAAAGCTTGTCTTCCGTTCAGTAAAATCCTTCCGCGTGATAACAATGGAATATACTAAACCCCTGCTGAACAATTGCCGATTACAACATACTATAGGCCATGCCCAAAACGGGCGAGAGTATGAGTAAAATCTTTCAAGAAAGGGGGAATGAAGATGAAGAAAAAAAAGAAGACGAAGTTGATTGTTGTCAAGAGGGGCACCTACAGAGTAAGAGATTCGGCCATGTCATGCTGTAAAAATGCACCATCCAGTCGTAATTAACATAACCATCACTATGCTCCCCTGGGTAAGAACGCGCGGTTTACCCAGGGGAATTCCTAAAGGAGATACCATGCCTCTAAAATCAAGATTCACTGTTGGCATTCCTATTGAAAACGGTGGTGAAAAGCTGACCGCCCTCTATCAGACCATGACAGGCGCCTTTATCCTTATCCCTGAAACACAGTGGTCTGAGATGCTAAACGATCCCGGAGCAGAAACCGATCCTGAAACTATAGAACTTCTCCACGAACAGGGATTCCTAATTAAGAACGGCGTGGACGAAACCGCCGTGTTTGACTACTGGAAACAGCAACAAGTCCATGACTTCAGCACACTGACATCCAAAGTCCTCGTAACCCGCAAATGCAATAACCGGTGCCGCTACTGCATCCTCGACCCTGAAGCAAAGGAGATGTCTCCTGAAACCGCGCTGGCAATGGACACGTTCTACATTGAAACCATCAATGAAAAACATCCCCAAAAGGTAAAAGACGACTACCTTGGAGGCGAGCCCCTGCTGAATACCGACATCGTCCTCGAAAGCGCCGCACGGCGTTTTCGGTACTGCGAGGCGCACGGCATTGAGTACGGTTTTACCATCACCACCAACGGCACACTCCTCACAACATCCGTAATCTCGGACATTAAAAAAGTAGGCCTGGCCGGCATCCGCGTCAGCATGGCAGGGCCTGCACCCATTCACGATCACCTGCGGCCTTCCAAAAACAACGGCAAGACCTACGACATCATCATGAAAAACCTTCAGGCTATTTCAGGCATGGTCCCGATCACCATTGAATGTCAATACGACAGCGGCACGTCCGATTACCAGCGCATCCCCGAAATGATGGATGATTTTAAAAGCCATGATATCGTCATTAAAAAGATCAACTTCACCCCCATTCTCGCACGACGGGGCGACTACCCCTTTGACTCCGGCATGGGAGATCCGGAGGTTGGGCTCTGGCTGATGCGCGAGGCGAAAAAACAGGGCTATATGCAGGAACGCGAGGCCCCGTCCAACGCGTGCATGGCTGATTACCGCTGCCGATTTGTCTTTGATACCGACGGCTCGATCCTCCCCTGCCCGTCCGTGCAAGGCGGAGAAATGGCTTACGGGCACGTCACTAATGGGATCGACTTTGTCGCTGAATCACAACTCCTCAAACGAAACCTGCCCGACAGATGTCTCAACGAGTGCGAGCTTCTTCCCATCTGCAACGGAGGCTGCCGGTTCCAGGCCCTTGTCCATGAAAACGATTTTGCCGGAGTCGATTGCCACTATGATACCTATCGCCTTTTTCTTGAGGATTACATCAGGGAAGAGGCTTCAGCGGCATTGGCACAGGGGGAACTGAATGCAGATCTTGAGAAGGCGGCGTGAAGGGGGCGATTCAGTTTTCCTGTCCCTTGTCAATCAGTTGTCCTGAAAGATACTTGTGAATAAGGCTGGAAACCAAGGTCTGGTATGGAATCCCTTCCTCTATGGCCTTAACTTTTAAAGCATTCAGATCTCTTTTGGCGATGCGAATGTTCATCCTCTGATCTTTTGCAAGAGTCGCTCGAGCTATTTCTTTCGCCTTCCTGATTTCCTCATTCAGGTTTTCGACCGACTTCCATTCTCCTTTTTCGATCGATTCGGCCAATTCTCGTTCTTCTTTATCGAGCATGCCCATCTAATCCACCTCCTTGTCGAAATAGATCTTTGTATACTTTCTGCTGGGAAAGATGGTGATCAAAAAACGTTCTTCTCCAACATCAACAAAAGGAACAATATAGGCATAATCATTAATCCCAACCACATAGATACGCTGCCCCTTGTATCTATTCTGGTTTGGATGTTCAAGCACATCGAGAACCTGGCCCTGTTCAATACAAAACACCACTTCCTCAAATGACACGCCTCTTTCCCTCTTTAGCTTCCTATTCTTTTCATAGTTCCAGCCAAATATTTTCATGTTTAAAGCATAACGAACTGTGTGCCTTATGTCAACCCAAAACATCCGGCTTGTATATTCTTAGCGCTTGACATGACCAGGATATAATTATAGATTTTCGCGGAATTAAGGGTAGGCCCTGTCTGCAAGATAACTCGGAGAAAACTTTCCTATATTGAAAAGCCATGAAAAGTCGTAGGAAACAAAAAATATTCTATAAATACCTTGTTTTTATCCTCCCCTTTCTTATTCTGTCCATAGTTATCACCAGCGCCATCCTGTCCCGGACGAGTTATAACTATTTCAAGAAAACGGTAGAACAGGATTACACTAATATCATTAAAAGCTCGGCCGGCGAGATTCGCCTCTACATAGAAAACGCACGGCAGTGTCTCGAAAACCTGGCGCTGGTGATGGCTGCCACGAAGCTCGACCTGTGGCAGCAAGATATCGCCCTGACAGCGTTCAATCACACGACTCCTCAATTTATGTCCGTATCGTTGGCCTCCAGAGAGGGAAGGAAAATTATATCTACCGGCTGGGAGGAAGATAAGCTGATCGACAGCCAACGCGAAGTAGTAGAAAAAGTCCTTGCAGGCGAAAGCGCCATGTCCCGCGTAATGTTTACCAAAGAAGATATCCCGTACATGCACATAGCCATACCTGTACGACGTCTGGGAGAAGTAAAGGAAGTGCTTTGGGGCGCGTTAAGCCTGAAGTCGGTATGGGACGTACTGGAGGGGATCTCGATCGGTCAGACAGGTCAGGTGTCGATCATGGACTTGTCGGGAGGATATGTCGCGCACCGTGATATCGCCCGTGTATTGGCCCCCCCTCCGAAAGACAGGCCTGAGATATTTAAGCAACTCCGCGAAACGGACCGGCCGCTGCAATGGGTGGAAGACAAAGATGGGACCAAGTCCTTTTGTTTAGGATTATACATTCCCGACTTTGATTGGATTATTGTCCTCAGGCAGGACCGCACGGAGATCTATTTATACACATACAAGAACATTTATTCGGCGGCTATTGTCACCTCCCTCATCTGTCTTGTGGCCGTTCTCCTCGGGTGGAATCGCCTGAAACGCTTTGTGGCCCCGATTCACACCCTGCACCGCCAGGTCCAAAGAATAGGCGACGGAGAACTCGATCAAAAGGTCTCTGTTGACTCGCGGGATGAAATCGGTGAGTTGGCTCAGGCGTTCAACGAAATGACCGATTCGCTCAAGAACTACATACAGCGGGAAATTGAGACAGCCAAAGAGCTTGCGCACGCCAAGAACCTGGCCGTGCTCGGCACCACGTCAAGCAAGCTGACCCATGAGGTGGGGAACCTTCTGAACAACGTGGGTATGATCACGTCTACGCTGAAAAACGAGACACTCAGCCCTATGGGAGAAAATGCAATAAAAATCCTGGAAAAAGAAGCGAGGCGGGTACGGGAGTTTATTCAAAATTTCTTGCAGTTTGCCAAAAAACCTGAACTGCGGCCGCATAAGATGCCGTTAAACGCTCTTATTCAAGAGGTATTATCTATAAATCAGCCTGACGCCGAAAAAAGAGGGATAGCCCTTGAACTCAAGTGGTCCCCGGACCTCCCCCCTGTAAATATAGACGCCGGCCTTATGTACCAGGCTATAAACAATCTGGTAAAAAACGACCTGGAGGCCATGACCGATCCAGGGAGCATAACTATCACGGGACAGATTGAAGGCAAGTACCTTGTGGTCGCGATAGAAGATACAGGTCCCGGGATGGAGCCGGATGTATTAGAGCAGATATTCGACCCGTTCTTTACGACCAAGGGTAAAAAGGGAACAGGTCTGGGGCTGGCTATAGTCAAGACCATCGTTGAGACTCATCGCGGAACCATTGAATGCCGTAGCGAAGTTAACAAAGGGACAACCTTTATCCTGCATCTCCCTTTGCGCTGAAATCCCTACCATGAAGCAAAAAGGCGCGTACACAAGCCGAAAAGGCCGGCCTTCACAATCTCTTAGAGATTTTCCCGCTCTTCAAGGGAGATTTTCATGATTATTTTGTTGCTCTGCCGGCTTCCGGATGAAGCTAACAGAAAGCAATCAGCCTTGTTATTGTCCGAAGTTACATGCTGAACTTCCAGTTTTTTTCTGGTTTTTCAAAAAGACGTTTTCTTTTATTTACACAGGAAATGCAGTTGCAGCCATTTTCAAGGGGGTGC
>JBDRFJ010000227.1:0-7204 GCA_043818915.1 Pseudomonadota bacterium
ATAGCGGAACAGTTTATCAATATGGGTTTTACTATAGTAGCTACGGCAGGGACATCCCGATTTTTGCGGGAGAGGAATATTTCGAACCAGCCTGTAAAAAAGGTGTCTGAAGGGCGCCCCCATATAGTGGACCATATCAAAAACGGAGAGATTCAATTGGCTATCAATACTGCTCTTGGAAGCGGGCCGGCGCGGGACGGCTATAATATCCGGCGTGCTGTGCTTGAGTATCATGTACCTTATGTCACTACCGTAGCCGGGGCCTGTGCCATGGCCTCGGGCATAGGGGCAATGCTCGGGAAAAAACTTACTATCAAGTCGATTCAGGAATATCATGGGGGATAAGGTGATTAACAAGACAGATCGTCCCAGAGAGGCGTGCGGCATATTTGGAATTTATGGGAACCGGGAAGCGGTCAGGATGACGTATTTTGGTCTGTACGCCTTACAACACAGGGGACAGGAGAGCGCTGGGATAGCAGTGGCCGGCGAGGAAGGAATCCGGGTCCACAAAGGTATGGGACTCGTTTCCGAGGTTTTTGACAAGAATAGCCTTAAGAACTTGCAAGGAGACAGAGCCATAGGGCATGTGCGGTATTCTACCACAGGGGACTCCACCCTTACCAATGCTCAACCTTTTGTGATAAACCATCGCGGGAAATCGTATGCCGTAGCTCATAACGGCAATCTTGTTAACGCCTATGAACTCCGCAACGAACTGGAGAAACAGGGGTCAATATTTCAGTCCACCATGGACAGCGAAATCTTATTGCACCTATTGGTCAGGAACCTCGAAAATGGCCTGGAAGAGGGGCTCAAAAAGTCTGTCGCAAAACTAAGGGGTGCCTTTTCAATTGTCATCCTGACGGAAGACTCGATTATCGGAATAAAAGATCCTAATAGTTTCAGGCCCTTATGTATAGGCAAATTGAACGGCAATTATGTATTGGCTTCGGAAAGCTGCGCGCTTGATCTTGTGGAGGCCGAGTATGTCCGTGCGGTGGATCCCGGTGAGATCGTTATTATTAACAAAGACGGATTAAAGAGTATCAAGGGGCAGGATAAGGTACAAACCTCACTTTGTATATTTGAATTCATCTATTTTGCACGTCCTGACAGCAACATATATGGCTTGAACGTCTATGAGATGCGCAAAGCACAGGGGAAATGCCTGGCTGACGAGTCTTCCGTGGAGGCGGATTTGGTTATGCCGTTCCCGGATTCCGGGAACTATGCCGCTATAGGATTTGCAGAACGTTCCGGTATCCCTCTTGAGATGGGGATGATCAGAAATCACTATGTAGGCAGGACCTTTATCCAGCCGACCCAGACCATGCGGGAATTCGGGGTTCGCGTAAAACTTAACCCGGTAAAAAGTCTTCTCAAAGGAAAACGTATTATCATTATTGAAGACTCGATCATTAGAGGAACTACGGCAAAGACCAGGGTACGCGCTCTCCGTGAGATCGGCGTAAAAGAAATCCATATGCGAATAAGCTGCCCGCCGCACCAATTCCCATGTCATTACGGAATAGATTTCTCTTCAAGAGGGGAGCTGATTGCCGCCAGCAAATCCGTGGAGGAGATCAGAGCTTTTTTGGGTCTGGATACCATACACTACCTCAGCTTGGACGGCCTCTTAAAGTCAACAGGGAGGGGAAACCCGGAAGAGCATTTTTGCAAGGCCTGCTTTGACGGGAAATATCCGGTCGCATTTGATGAGAGCGTGTGCAGAAAGACGTGTTTCGAGAGAAACTCATAACCATAAAACGCGTTACCCATCCTTTAGCCCCTGCCCCCTGATCCCCGCGCCCCGGCATATCAATTTTGATCCATCAGCTTCCGGCACATGAGCCAAAAGGGCCAAAAAACCGGCCCTTTTTTGGCCTTGAGCGGCCATTTTTTAGGGTGAAATTGACTGTGTAAGAAATCCGGGACGGCGGTTTTGCGTAATAAAAATTCGTTTTGAAACAAAGGCGGCGCATGGTATCAAATGGTATGGTGACAAAACGTAGAAGAGGCAAGCCGCAGGTGCCGGCATATAGGTATCAGCAGGATTCCTGTTATTTTGCCCAGATAGCTGAAGGCGTAAAAGAAGCAGGCGCGGAAGAACTGGCCGAACTTGGCGCCGAAGACATTACCCTGGATTTTCGCGGAATTCATTTTAGGGCGGACAAATCAACCCTGTATCGCATTAACTATTTGACAAGGCTTGTTTCGCGGTGCCTCGCGCCGCTAATATCATTCAATTGCCATGATACCGATACGTTGTACAAGATGGCAAAACAGATACGGTGGGAAGATTTTTTTACGGAAGGCAATACATTTGCTGTGTCAGGGAATGTTTCCGACAGTACTATTTCTCATTCAAAGTACGCTTCTCTCCGCCTTAAAGATGCTGTTGCTGATTATTTCAGGGAAAAAACCGGCAAGCGCCCTGATGTGTCTGTAAGGAATTCTGATATCCTGCTGAACCTTTATATCAGGCATGATAAGGCAGGAATAAGCCTCGATACGTCGGGAGGTGCGCTTCACAGGAGAGGATACAGAGAGGAGACAGTGTCGGCGCCTATGCAGGAGACTGTCGCTGCAGCGATTATCCGGTTTACGGAATGGGACGGGTCTGTTCCTTTATATGATCCTTTGTGCGGTTCGGGAACACTTTTGTGTGAAGCGCTCATGCGGTACTGCAACATTCCTGCAGGCATTTTTAGAAATAAATTCGGTTTTGAATTTTTGCCTGACTTTGATGACTCTCTCTGGAAGCGGGTTAAAAAAGAGGCTGACGGAAGCATTCGGGAACTGCCTAAAGGGCTGATCGCAGGGAGTGATGTGTCAGAAAAAGCTGTCAACGCGGCAAGGACAAATATGATGGGGCTTCATTACGGAAAGAATGTGAGAGTTGAAAAGGCTGACTTCAGAGACTTACCCTCCATTGAAGGGCAGGTCATTGTAACAAATCCTCCTTATGGAATTCGAATGGGGGGAGATGAAAACCTTGAAGCGTTTTACAAGAATCTCGGTGATTTTCTTAAACAGAGAGGCAAGGGCTCAACCGCCTATATTTATTTCGGAGAACGGGAGCACATAAAAAAAATCGGTCTGAAAGCGTCATGGAAAAAACCAATCAAGGCGGGAGGGCTTGACGGCAGACTGGTTAAGTACGAGATGTACTGAGGGAAACCATAGGAGGGCTTCAAAATCGTGAACGGTGACCGATCAAACCTGCAGCATGATCAATATCTGATAAAAATAGAGAAGGGTGAGCGCCTCTATAAATTCTATTATTTTCGTCCCGTTGCCGGGCGTCATATGAAATTTGAATATCGGATACTGACAAAAGAGAAGACCAATGGCATGATAGAGATGGTGAGTTATAACTTCAAAGTTGTAAACGGTGTCCCCCAGAAGAGCTCTATCACGAGAGTGCCTGAGCTTTCAAAAAATCAATTAGAGGGCATTGTTCATAATATGGTGAGAAAAACGAATACCGGTCCTGATGAGTTCGAGGAGTTGAACCTTTCCGAGTTTTCCACAATAGATGAGCAGCTTGAATTTCTACGAAATCAGGATCGGGTAGATACGATGTATATGATGTAGACAGGCAATTGCGGGACAATCCTTTTTTTCAGTAATGAGGTGTTTGAAAATTTGCAAGAGCTTCGCTTTATCAAACTATGATTGTGCATGATCATCAACCATTTTTTTACAGGAGGGTTACCATGTGGAGACACAGCATTACGATGTTCTTCATCGCGGCACTATTGGCCGGATGCAGTCCAAAGATCAGTGTACGGATTGATTCAATAGTTGACCAAATGGAACCCCTTGGAGAAAAAAGGTATGTTCTCTATAGTGCCGTGCAAGGTGTATCAGTGAGCGACCTTTATTTTCGCGAACATAGTGGGTATTTTCGAGAAATCTTGAAACAACAGGGTTACCTCGAAGTGCGGGATCGGGAGAATGCCGACGTGGCCATCTGCTTCGACTATGGGATAAGCGGCGGCAAGGTGATTCATTCCACCTACACTAGGCCTGTGTATGCGACGGTCGGCGGTGAAACAATTGACGTTACAGAGACATATACCGATGCGTCCGGTAAAACCACGAGCAAGAAGACCAAGTCTGTTTTCATACCTTCAAGACAATACGTTGTAGGCACGACCACGGAAAGAGAAAGTTACACTGTCTACACTGCGCATGTAGTACTCGAAGCTAAAGAAATAAAGCAAGGGGATAAAACCGAAGATGTGCGAACGCTATGGAAAACAGTCATAACAACTACCAGTAAGTTAGACGACTTGAGGCGGCTTATGCCAATATTGGCCGCCGCTGCGGCCCCCTATCTGGGAACAAACACCATCGGGATGAAAACGGTCGACCTCGGGGAGAATGATCCCAGGGTATTGGAAATGAAGAATATGAGGTGACGATGGAGCAAGAGGTATACGTTAAAGTTGGCATTTTGGAAAGCGGGATAGAAGCGCAGCTTCTCGACTCTATCTTAGACGAACGAAACATTCCTCATCATATACAATCTTACCACGACACGGCCTACGACGGCCTGTTTCAGACCCAGAAAGGATGGGGACATGTTAGTTGTCCCAGGTTATGGTCAGAAGAGATAGGGACAATCCTGTCTGAAATAAGACAATCGGCCGAACGCGGAGAACAATTTATAAAATAAGGGGGTATTATGAAACGCCCAAGAAAGGCTTTCTGCGCTACAGAACGAAAAATAACAGTATATGGGACCACATATCAAAGGAATGGGGTCAAAATCATGCTTTTCAGAAGAGCGCATCGAGATGCCAAGGGCAAATAGGGGAGAGGATGTAAACCTGGGAGGTGAATGCCGGTGCACAACGTAACCAGAAGAGAATTTGTCCGCAAATGCATGTATCTCGCGGTTTTTGGACTGCCCCCCTCGTTTGTTGCATCGTATGCCGGGTGCAAAAGAGAAAGAAAGTCCGTAGCCGAGACCGATTTTGAGCCCGCATACCTGTCGTTGCACCGAAGCGGTGAACTGAAAAAGCGGGGTGAAGCGCTCTGGAACATAATGGAACACTGCACACTGTGTCCCAGGGAGTGTGGAACCAACCGTCTTGCCGGCGATGAAGGGTTATGTCAGGCGTCATCCCAACTTGAGATTTCCGCATATCATCCTCATTTCGGTGAAGAAAGACCACTTGTAGGAAAAGGGGGCTCGGGCGCCATATTTTTCACCAATTGTTCCCTCCGATGCGTCTTTTGTATCAACTGGCGGATCAGCCAGGGCGGCCAGGGGGAGCCCCGGAGCATTGAAGAGATGGCGGACATGATGCTCACCCTTCAAAGCATCGGATGTAAAAATATCAATTTCGTCACACCCACGCACTATTCACCTCATATCGTGCTCGCGGTCGAAATGGCCGCTGCCAAGGGATTAAGGCTTCCTCTTGTCTACAACACCTGCGGATGGGAGCTGGTGGAAATACTGAAGAAGCTTGACGGCATTATTGATATCTACTTGCCTGATTTCAAATATTCAGATGGTAAAATGTCAGCCAAATACTCACCTTCTGCAGATACCTATCCGGAAATTACACAATCGTCGCTCATCGAAATGAATCGCCAGGTCGGCGTCGCTCGTCCTGACGCTGACGGGATAATACGCAAGGGGCTGATGATACGGCATCTTGTGATGCCGAACAGAGTCGGCGGGACAAAGAAGGTCATTGAATGGATCGCTGAAAATCTTCCCAGGGACACCTATGTAAACCTTATGTCACAGTACACACCAATGTACAAAGCATCCGACTATCCTGCAATAGCTCGAAGAATAACCCGGGAGGAATACGATGAAGCACTACGGTGGGCCAGGGAGGCAGGGCTTACCAACCTGGATATACAGGGGTATCCGATGTAAGGGTCTGCTACAAATAGAGGGAAGTCTTCCGAGGAATTAATCGGTGTCAACGTTTTATACCCAGCATATTGATCATCAGGCTCGGCAGGTATTTTCTTGCCCCCCTTAGTCTTCTCTTCTTAATCCCGAGCTTGCTATCTAACTTAATGGTCGCTTCAGTCACCTCGAAGAATTCATTGGGAATATTGGTAGCATAGTAAATATGGTTCCACTCAAACTCTGGAAAGAGCGCAATAATTCCTCGCCAAGAAAACCGGTAGTAATCGTCCGGATAAGGGTGGTAACGCCAAACCCACGGCACAGACATGTACAACGAGCCCCCGGAGCGTATCACTGCCGTTATGTTATCCGCCATCATCCAGGGCTTTCGAACATGCTCCAGAACGGAGCAGCAGATCCCGAGCGAGAAGTAATCCTTAGGGAGGTCGCCGGTACCCTGGGCTAAATCCAGCACATGGTCGACATTCTTGCCCTCTTCCATGTCAATACCGATATACTCGTTGTCACAATAATGATCTCTGAAGCTGGATGTGTTTCCATAATCCTTGCTCCCAATCTCGAGCACCGGTCCTGATACTTCAGGCATGAATCTCTTCAGGTAAATTACTTGATTTATATTTCCCATTGTTTTTTCGTCACTGCCTTCTTGAAATACTCAGCAGCTTCGTCCCAGTTGCTTGAATATTAACCAGTTTAAGCCAAGTTTTTGCATCAGCCACGGCCGCTTTTTCCGCGCCTGTATTGTCTGCTGAAGCGGTTCCAAATAACAGGATACTCCCAGGAGATATCCCCTAAGAATGCTTTCTATTTTTCCGTTAATTTCATTATATTTTGTATATAAATCGCCGTTTGTTTGTGATAATAATGACACAAAAAAGATATGATATCAATAAGTTTTGGGTGAAATTTCGTCCTGGCGCCATGGATTCAGGGCTGTCATGGTAACGGACACATCATTTTTCAGAAACAGGAATTACCACCAGGAGACAGATACCATCGATACCCTCAATTTTGGGGCCATGGCAGAAGTGGTCAAGGGCCTCTATTACACGCTTTTTAAGGTATAGGGGGGAACTTCCGGAACATCCCCGATTTCCATCCTCCTTTCTGAGATCAATTTTATGTTTGGTCGAAAGGGACCGGGTGGTTAAATTTAAACCGTAACTCCGATATTGAGCAAAAAAACAAAGGGAAAAGAATTGAAAAAACCTCGTTGATTCAGTATGATAAGTTCGACAAAAAACAAAAAATACTGTAACCAACGAGGTTAAAAGAAATGATACGACAAACCGTTCT
>JBDRFJ010000228.1:0-63635 GCA_043818915.1 Pseudomonadota bacterium
TTGTAAAATTATTTTCAGATTCCGGGAACACCCCGTAAGCCAAGAAATTGCCACAACCCTTGCCGATACTAAAATATTTCGAAAAGGCCGCCGCCACCTCCGCCACATCCGGGAGATACGATTTATCGATAAAGGTTTGCAGCTTGCTGACCATCGACTTATATGCAGCTATTTTTTTGGCGGTCACCTTTTCGGTCACCCCCCCCGGTATTAAGGTGGCGGCATGGGGGAGCTTTCCGCCAAAGACCGCTCCCATCTTATGTGCGAGTGCCCGCATGTTCAGGGCATCAAGATAGTGTTTGATAGCCAGGACATTCAACTCTGTATTCTGAATGTACTTGCCGGAGTAACGTGGAAGGAACGGCGCCGCGGGATAGATAACATTTGACGATATCTGGTTTTTTACCCATCTCTTGAGATCACACAGCTCGGGATCCCGTCCTGTGTACTTGGTAATTGCCGTGATATCGACAAAATCAAGCGCAGCCAAGTGATAAAAGTGTAAGATATGAGACTGTATATAATTGGCGCCCAGGATAAGGTTTCTTATCAGTCTTCCATTTTTCGGGGGGGTCACCCCATAGGCCGCGTCCTGGGCCAGAATAGACGCGGTACCATGGGATACGGGACACACGCCGCATATCCGTTGTGTAATCTGCTGCGCATCTAAAGGGTCACGTCCTTTTAAGATCACTTCAAAGCCCCGAAACATTTCACCCGAGCTGAATGCATTGACGACTTGATTTGAGTCTATCTCAATGCGGATTGCAAGATGGCCTTCGATCCTCGTGATCGGGTCAATGGATACTGTTCGGGACATAAAATTACTCCCTGCCTTGTCGTTGGGGTTGTGCGGATCAATACTATAACTACGTATCGTATATCAAAAGAAAATCATTGAGTGTTTTTGGGGCAATGGATATCTGTAGGACATCAGAGATTATACTGGATGTTTGATTTTAAGGGGATCTCACAAGTTTTTCTGTGCGAAATCCCTTTGTCTCCGGGGTAGCGTATACGGTGGTGGGCTTATATAATTTGGCACCCTACTTTTGGACCTCACTTTTAAAAATCAACGAATTCTTCCTCTTTCATTGGTATAATCTCCTCCGGGGAAACGGGACTTGCCTTGATAGATTTTATTCTATCAATTTGTTTTCTATGCGCGGTATTCTCTGCAATTTGGCGGTTGTTCCTTGGAATAGTCTTTTTAATTGATGCGGCAAAGCTATTTTCATTTTCCCCCACGAGTGCTATCAGGTTCATGACCATCTTTTCCATAAGCTCTGCCTGCGCACCCAGACTCTGTGAGGCTGAAGCCGACTCTTCGGCGCCTGCCGCATTTTGCTGGACTACTTTGTCCATTTCTGCTACGGCGTTGCTTACCTGATCGATGCCCTGTGACTGCTCTCGAGAAGCCACCGCGATTTCTCCTACCAACTCTCCGACTTTTTTGGCATTTTTTGTTACCCCGCCAAAGTCTTCGTTAGTCTTTACAACAATATCCGCTCCTCCCTTGACCTTGCTGGTTGTAGCTTCTATCAGTTCCGCTGTATCCTTTGCAGCCTCGGACGCCCTCATCGCAAGGTTTCTGACCTCATCAGCCACTACCGCAAAACCAGCCCCCGCCTCTCCCGCGCGAGCTGCCTCTACGGCGGCATTCAACGCAAGGAGGTTGGTTTGAAAGGCGATCTCATCAATGGTTTTGTTAATTTTTGCAGTCTCATCGCTTGCCGATGATATTTCGTCCATTGCTTTGGTTAATGCCGTCATGGATTGGTTGGCCTGTTCGACCACCCGAAATGTTTCAGACATTAAGCTATTTGCCTGCTCGGCATTGTCGGCATTTTGCTTTGTCATGGAGGCCATTTCTTCCAATGATGAAGAAGTCTCTTCGATAGAGGCCGCTTGTTCGGAGGACCCTTCAGCCAATGACTGGCTCGATGAGGAAATCTGGACAGCGGCAGAAGCTATATTTTCGGTGCCTGACTTCAATCCTGCAATGCTTTGCTTTAACACAGCGCCGAGTGCATAAGATGCCCATAGCGATACAACAACAGCAGCCAACAAGGTGAGCACCAACGGAACCACTAGTGCCCGGTTTTGTTGCTGGAGCATTATTATGACCATCGCCAGCATAGGGATAGCTAACGAAGAGATGGATATAAAGAGGAGTTTTTTACGTATGGTAACATTTTTCATTTCTTAGGCCCCCATAATAATTAAGCGATACAACTCTTCATGATTTCGTAAACAATCTTTGATTAACATATCTTTATCATTATCATCGGTTTTGTTTTCTATTCGACAAGTTTTTTAAAATAATTAATTTTTTTTTCTATCTTAAAAATCAACGAATTTTTCTTCCATTGTCATTGGGATGGTCTCCTTCGGGGAGACGGCGCGCTCCTTTTTTGCAGACTTTTCCTCTGCGATAGGTTGTTTTCTATCGGTCTTTTGTGTATGCGCGGAATTTTCTAAGAATTGGCGGTCGAGGCTCAAGCGAGGCTTGTTTCTCGATATATCGGTGCTATCGGTACTTCTTTTCTCGCCCAAGAGTTTTATCATGATACCGACCGTTTCCTTCATCTGTTGAGCCTGTGCAGTCATTTCTTGTGATGAGGAGGCCGATTCCTCGGCGTTTGCCGAGTTCCTTTGGGTTACTTGGTCTATCTGATTCATTGCTTTATTCACTTGCTGGAGCCCCAAAGCCTGCTCTTTGGAAGCCGCCGCGATTTCACTCGCCAGTTCGTTAGCCGTTTTTACATTTTTGGTTACCTCAATAAACGCTTCGTTTGTTTTAATCACTATCCCTGATCCGCTCTTAACCTTATTGACAGTATCTTCAATAAGTGTTGATGTATTCTTTGCGGCCTCGGCAGCTCTCATGGCAAGGCTTCTGACCTCGTTAGCCACTACGGCAAAACCTGCTCCCGCCTCGCCCGCCCGCGCTGCTTCTACCGCGGCGTTCAATGCAAGGAGATTAGTTTGAAAGGCTATTTCATCAATCGTTTTGTTGATTTTTGCGGTTTCATTGCTTGCCGTTGAGATCTCGTTCATTGCTTCCGTCAACTCCATCATGGAGCGGTTGGCCTTATCCACGACATGGTGTGTCTCGGACATCAAGGCATTTGCCCGCTCGGCATTGTCTGCGTTTTGTCTCGTCATGGATGTCATCTCTTCTAACGACGACGTGGTCTCTTCAACGGATGCTGCTTGTTCTGTAGAACCCTCGGCCAAATTATCACTGGCGTCTGTAATTTGAACGGATGCGGTGAACACCTCGTCCGCAACCCTATCTATTTCCGAAGCGGTCCGGCTCAATACCTTAACAAGACTCCGCGTTACAAAAAATGCTAAAGAAATAGCTATGGCAATAGAAATAAAGAGAGAGACAGTGGAATACCAGCTACTTTTCGTGACAAGGTTTATTATTGAACCAAAACTTAAACGGACCTCATCTGATACTACCTTTTGTAGGTTCTGGACGACCTGAGTCAGGGTATCGAGATAAGTAGTTGATTCGGCGATTTTTGCGTGAAGAGCGTTCTGCGATAGAATCGATGCCTTCCGCAGCTCCAAAAGACCGTTTTGGTCCAGGAGCGTTGCGGCTAATTGTTCGAAGTCTTCTTTGATGGTATTCCCTCCATGGATCATCCCCGCATCGGCCAATTCTTGGATATGCCCTTTGCACGCGTTGGCCGTGGCAATGATCTTTTCCCGCTGCAAGGCTATAAAATCTAAATCTTCAACCGTTGCTAATTCCTTGACATGGCCATAAGCTTCATTGAGACAGATCTTTACCTTAAGGGCATTCTTGACAACCGGAAGTATCTTCTCGCTTACCATGTCAATGACCTTATTCGCGTTGTTGGTTTCCTCCGAGGCGGTAAGTTCGAAGATCAGAAACTCGGAATCATCTGCAATAAGATCCGCATTTTTGGCTATGTTCAGTGAAAGTTCGTCAGCCCTTTTTGAGATGAGATCCCATGTTTTTCCCTTTTCGATCCATTCGATCCGTTCTTGTACCAGCGCGCCGGCTGACTTTTCAGCCAGCTCCAGATTGGTCTGGAGTTCCTTGATTTCGGACAGATCAGAAGCAAGTTGCCTAATTTCCCCGATCGTCTCATTTATCCCGGCTATGCCACTATCTATCTTATTTTTGTGCTCTTCGATTACTGACGTGCTTTTAGCGCTTGCGATCTTATTGGCATTTTCGCTAAATACTCCTTTGTGTTCTTGCAGGTGCAGGAACGTATTGACCAAGGGGAACGATTTTTCTTCCAATACATTCGTCTTCGCCTTTATCGAATGGAGCAGGATTATATTTATTCCAACAATAGCGGCGACTAAGGCTGCAAAGATACCAAAAGAGAGAAAAAGCCTTGATCTTATAGTCAAGTTTCCAAATTTTTTAAAAACGTTCATTTTTTGTTCCTCCGATTGTAAGGGCGCCCCACTGAGGTCTACAAAGGCGCCCTTATCAGGAAGGCCCTAAGCCTACTGTGTGGGATTGATCTTTCCCCCATCAAAATTTACCATGAATACTTTATCCATACCCTGGTGATCGTTGGGGCCAAACCCAAGGGTTATACCGCCCAAATCAAAATTCCCTACACGACCTACGGTTTCAATGAGCCCTTCTCTTGTGATATCCCCCTGCATTTTTGCAAGCACCTGGCAGAAGAGTTTTGCAGCCATATATCCTTCTAATGAAACAAAACCTATTTCTTGTCCCTTTCCAGATCCCTTCATAGTCTGGTGGTACTCTGCCACCAGCGGGATCGACGTGTCCCAGGGATACGGCACGACCTGTGAAACGATGTTGTTATCGTGCGCCCCGGCGAGGGCCTCAAAAAGCGCTTTTGTTCCGACAAAAGATATGTTGGCAAAAATGGTCTCTTTCATTCCGATCTTTTTGGCCAATTTGATAAATTCCGAACAAGGAGCATAGGCGCCCACCAGTATGACTGCCTCGGGGTTCCCTTTTTTAATGCTGACAAGCCCCGATTTTACAGCAAGTGTATTCCTTTCATAGGTCCCCGTGGAGGCCATCTGCATATTTCTCTTTTTTATTGCGATCTCGACACCGGAAAGTCCGGCCCTTCCGTAGCCATCGTTTTGATAAAAGACCGATATCCTTTTTAACCCTTTTTGATCCACAAGATATTTAACAAGGGCCTCGGTTTCTTGATAATAGGACCCTCTGAGATTTACCACATACTTCTTAAAGGGATTTCTCAAAAACTCCGCGCCCGTAAAGGGGGCAACATAGGGGACCTTGTTGTTTTCGGCGATCGGCACGGCCACCTTGGCGGTAGGTGTCCCCACAAAACCGATCAGGGCAAAGACTTTGTCCTCACTTATAAGCTTCTGTGTGTTTTTGATACACATATCCGGCTCATAACCATCACTGTAGGAGATAAGCTCAATTCTTTTCCCGTTGATCCCTCCGGCCGTGTTGATTTTTTCAAAGTACGCCTGCAGCCCTGTTTTCATCCCATTGCCCAGGGCTTGGGCCGGGCCGTCAAATGCCGCTGACTGGCCGAGAATAATTTTAGTCTCGGTCACGCCTTCTTCGGCCCCGGCCTTGTCGGCAAAGAGCCCGGTGGCGGCAAAGATGACCGCTAAGAAGAATACAAATCCCATTGTTCCTTTTGTTCTTTTCATAATCTACCTCCTGTTTTTTGATATTGTTATAAATTATGCTGCCTTCACGATTTCCACCAGTTCTTCATTTGACAGGACCTTGTCGACATCTATCAGTATCTTTACGCCATCTTTTATCTTGGCCACGCCTGATATATATTTGATATTGACGGAGTCACCGATTGTCGGCATTCCCTCGATATTTTCACCGTCGATATTCAATACTTCTGAAACCGAGTCAACCACCATTCCGACCAATATTATACTATCTGTTTTCGTAACTTCTACCACGATAATACAGGTGCGGTCCGTGTAGTCGGCGGACTCCAGCCCAAATTTCAGTCTTAGATCCACGACAGGGATCACTTTGCCGCGCAGGTTAATAACGCCCCGTACAAATTCAGGCGTCTGGGGAACGGTTGTGACCGGCATAATCCCTATAAGCTCCTTTATCTTCAGGATGTCAATCCCATACTCCTCGCCCACCAATGTAAAGGTGAGGTACTTGCCTCCCTTATTGGCCACAGGTTGCAAAATCTCGTCCATATTTTCGGTCCTCTCCGACATGACGTCCTTCGCGGGTATTTCTTAGAATCCCCTGAATGCCTCGTCTTCCATCGGGATGATCGCCTTCGGGGATAAGATTTGCGTTTTCATTCTTTTCCATACCTGATTGTTACCCCATCTTGTAAAGATTCCACTACCAACAAATAGCAAAAAGCGTCACAAGGCATTCATGTTTTCAGCTATATAGAAGCAATCCAAAGATTTCGAATGATAATTGATGACTTTTTTCTTTTCTTTCTTTACTTTTTCGACAGTTTTTTAAGAAAAGTTATTTTTTTTTAAAAAAAATGTATTTATAGAGCTGATACGGGGTAAAGGGATTGTCCAAGAGTATGTTCTTAATGAGTTGTGTGTTGGATTTTTCTAATACTATTTATTGATGACTTCGTAAAAAGTCGGGCTAACGCCCTCAAATCCCGCCATGGCGGGACTCCGCTTCGTTAAGAAGCTTTACAAAAAGATAACCAAAACAGACTCGTCAGGGACTTTTTGCGAAACCATCATTTATTATATATATCATATATCAGAAAAGTTATCAGGCGGGAAGATACTTATTTGACTGAATTATTATAAAAAATTTTAATAGCCCCTTATCGTTTCCAAAGACACGAGATCGGCGTGGTTAAAGGGTTCGTGCCAGTTGTTTGAAATAACGGGTCTTTCCCCATGAAAATCCGTCTTGCCGGCAGGGGAAAAGAGAGTTGTTGTGAAAGATAGGATCTGATTCCAGATCGTAGCGCGAAGCCTTAACCGCTGCTTTCCAGAGGGGGGTGTGGGGGATAGGGGAATATTCGGCCAGAATAGGTCTGACTCCGCATCGCTTTACGGTTGCAATGGAAATTTCAAGATCGGACAAGTTCTGTCCCGGAAGCCCGAAGAGAAGATATGCCCCGATTTGTTCAGGGGAAAAACCTCCTTCCTTTAGGTTGTGTACCGCTTGTTCAAATTCTCCGTACGCCACCTTATTGTCGAGGTTTTTCCGGTTGCCAAAGATCGCTGTTTCGAGACCGAGACGAATAGTCTTGAAGCCCGCGCGATAGAGAATCCGGGCGAGTTCCTTTGAGATTTGCCTGACATGAAGGGCATTAGGCGTATGGAACCGCACATTGATGCCGCGTCTGATAATTCCTTCCAGTATCGGAATAATATGAGATTCAGCATCGATCAGGAGGGCATCATCGTAGAATGGAAAGTCGCTTATTTCGTATTTTTTATGCCAGTAAACGATCTCCTTGATGACTCCTTCAGGTTCTCTTCGTGACATCGTGGGGCTTAGGTATCCGGAAGCGCAGTAGGCGCACCGAAATGGGCATCCTCTTGAACTCAGGATCGGGACATAGGGGATATGTCTTTGCAGATCAAAAGCCGGATATGGATAAGCGTCGAGGTTGTCGAAGGATAATTTTTGTGGGGGAGAATATCCGGTTAACCTTTTCAAGAGATTTAGGGATGCCTCCTCTCCAGGGCCGGCGATGATATAATCTGCTCCGGAATAACGGGAAGCGTGTTCATGGCAAAGGGTGGCATAGATGCCTCCCAAAATAATAGGAGTGTTTGGAAAGGATTCCTTTACAATTTTAACGACCGCAAAGACTCCCGGATACCAGTAGGTCATCATGGACGTGACCAGTATGGCATCCGGTTTTGGGAAGCTCTTTATTAATTCTCTGAACAGATCTTCCGGCATTCCATACCTGCTGTAATTTCTCGGAACATCTTTCAGTTTTGAAGGCTTGGGCAGGGGGGTCTTAAAATATGGTCCGCGTCCAAATCGCTGTGATATCGAGTCATGTTCAAACATTGAGGAGCGTGAGAAGAATCGGTCAAGGGCATCTATATATGTTATTTTATATCCTTGGGCCCTTAGAATTCCTGCAATGGTGAGAAGCCCCATCGGTTTTACCCAGAAATCGTATGCCGCAAAATCATCAATCCATGGATTGATCAAAAGAATATGTGGGGTGTCTTTGCTCATTAAAAATAGCTCATAGGTAGTTGCTCAATAAGCCGGGGGATTTTTTCACCACAGAGGCACAGAGCGCACAGAGATAGAATGTTTTTTTTGTTTGCCGGGAGACGACGGCAAACAAAAAGATATCAGCCTACGGCAATATAAAACGTTACGTTGTGACTCCCGAAGGGATAAAAAAATAAAAATCCTCTGTGTCCTCTGTGCCTCTGTGGTGAGTCCAAATAACTTAGCCCAAAAGAGCCTTGAAGTAAAGATAGACTTCTGGTACCCGAATTGCTATAATATTTTTTTATGACAGATGACAGATGACAGATGACAGATGACAGATGACAGATGACAGATGACAGATGACAGGAACAAATGCGCGCAGTAATCCAAAGGGTAACGGAAAGCTCGGTTCAGGTCAAAAACGAGGTGGTGGGCAAGATCGGAAGGGGCATGCTGGTACTGTTGGGCGTATCAGATGATGATAAAGTCGAGGACAGCATCTACCTCTCTGAAAAAATAGTCAGTCTCAGGATTTTTGAGGATGAGCATGGCAAGATGAACCGTTCATTGGTCGACATTGGCGGGGAAATGCTGGTGGTTTCCCAATTTACCCTTATGGCAGACTGCCGCAAAGGCCGCAGGCCCTCTTTTGTTAAGGCTGCTTCGCCCGAAAAAGGGGAGGAGTTGTACCTCGATTTTATTGACAGAGTCGCTTCTATGGATATCCGGACGGCAAAGGGGTGTTTTGGGGCAATGATGGCTGTGTCGTTGATAAATGATGGCCCGGTTACTATAATTATTGATAGTAAAAAGTTATTTTAGTGGATACTAAATAGTGTTTGAACGAAAGGTCATGTTTTTTCGGTCAAAAGTTCGAAATCCGAAGCACGGCACGAAGTGAAGCGTCAGCGCTCAATCCGAAACAATGACCAAAACAAAAATGTTCCAATGATAAAAACATCGTATTTGCAGTCTGTTAGTTTAGATCATTCTGTCATTTGATATTAGAATTTGTTTCGAATTTCGGATTTCGATATTCGGATTTTGCCTGAACATGAGTTTTTGTTCAGGCACTGTTTACTCAATGGTCCTGAAAAAGATAAACTTTTTCTCTCCTCTTTTTATACTTATCTCATCCAACGGGAGTTGTCTGATTAGTCCTCCCGACTTGTTTAGCAAACACACATTGAGTTTATAATTTCCAGGATCAACAATAGACCTTCCTATTCTAATCTCGGCAGGGAGTGTCTTCCAGCAGCGGAGATCAGCCCTTTCCGTTATTATGGCAGCTATGTTCCCCATGAGTCCCGCGAAATTGCCGGCAAGATCTCCATACTCTTTCTGTGCGGCCTTCTTTGCCTCTTTGGCTGCCAAGTATTTTACCGTGGCACGCGCGATTGCCTTGACTGCGATTCGGACTTTTCTATTTTCCAGGTTTTTTACTGCGATTGCGGCTATGTTTTCTCCTAATTCCGTTTTGGCCGTTGTTGTGTTGCCGCTATCCAGGTTGGTAGCTTTTATGACGGAAGAACGTATATTGTAAGGCCTTAAATGGTACCTCGGAAATGCGATCTTCAAGATATATCCGTCAGGCATGGGCGCTACAATTGCATCTTCTATTTTTTCCGGGGACTTGCCGTTGTAATGTATGAAATAGAGTTCGCCTTTTTGTTGTTTGTATGAAAGGGTTAGTTCTTCGCTACAACTATATTTATTCTTGTATGTGTCGACTTCTGTTGTCCCCATAACATAAGCCGTGGTAAGGAGATTTTCTTTAAGAGAACGCGGCAGAGGGGTCTTATAGTTTGCCCAATAATCCTTTACGTAGATTTCCTCTGCTTGCTTGTAAGAGATAAAGGCATCGTTTAAGTCTTCCTGTGTCCCGCCGACCTCATAAAGGATCCCCATGAGAAACCGAACAAAGGCGTCTTCTTTGTAGATATTCTTTTTGTCTGCCGGATGGTAGCTATTGATAAGATTTAATTTGGAGTCCACCTTTCTTGCCTCAACCAGCGCCTCATCAATCTCGCCCGCCTGAAGATAATTTAGAGCTAAAAAAAGATTGAGCATAACGCCTTCGAAGTCTTCACCCTTGTATGGGGCCATATTGTCGTTAATGATAAAGGTGGCGACCTGTTTTGATACCGAAGTGGTAAACAGTTCCTCTACTCTATTTTCAGCCAGGAAAAGACTTTCAATGCTTTCCCGGGACATTCCCGCATAATGAGCAAGTGTCCCTTTGTCGGCATAGAAAAGGACTGCGTTTCTCTTTGTATAGTTCTTTTTGTTTTCTTCGATTAGAAGATAGGCGTTTTGATAATCGCCCGCAGCTACCATCTCGTCCACCTGGTGATGGAACCGCAAGCTTGGGGCGCAGGCTGTTAGTAAAAGCAATAGAGCAACAAAGGGAAAATGTCCCTTCATTACTTTTAGATAATAAGGTCTTAACATTCTTCAGTATTTTATATTTACCAGGTTACGCTTGGTCGTTCCACCAGCTTCTTAATCTTCTTTTCACCGATCCAGGCCTTTCTGTTTGTTTCCAGATCGATCAGTTCCAGATTGACCTGATAATAGATAACGTATTTCCCCTTAATCTGATCTTTGATGGTATTGATCCAACCTTGCATGGCAAAGTCCGCCCCGATCTCTTTCCCGAACGATTTAGCTGTCTCCGGGCTGGTAAATCCCATAGTATGTTCGGTTCTTTCTTCTCTAACTTCCTGCCGTTCCTCCTTTGAAGCCACCACATCGACCATGCCGGAGTTTATAAAGGCCCTTTCCAGGTCTTTGGTAAAAAGCTGCGCATTGATATGCTCATGGCTTCTATTCCTTACGCTTTGTACTATAACGACAGGAGGATTTCCCCGCTGTTTTTGAAAAAATCTATTGAGCCACGGCTTGCTCAGGCAGTCATTGATCATGGCTTCAGAGACCATCCTGGAATCAGTGTCATTCCATCTACCGCTCAGGTCTACACTCTCCTCGATTTCCATTCGGGTTACCTTTGGGCCTGTAGCACAGCCTATCGCGAGTATTAACAATCCCAGAATGGCTGCGAAACAGAAGACTTTTACTATTTTTAGCATAATTTCCTCCTTTGATTAAACAATTAGGCCGGTTAACGGGGTAGAATTGCTTTTTGGTACTATATTTGATAGTAAGACATCCACGGGATAGCGATTATTGCTGATCTAATATTATATAAAGAGTGGGGAACACCTGTGTCAAGGTTTTAAAACTCTGCTTATGAATATCAGGTTAATTGTTGTAGGAAAGACCAAGGCGCCATATTTAACCGAAGGAATAAAAGACTATATCCAGCGGCTGAAGAGGTATGGAAATGTCGAGCTGGTGGAGGTTAAAGGTGTGCCGGAACGATCGAGTCAGAACAAGGGGTATGTCTTAGACAAGGAGGCGGAACGTATTCTCTCAAAGATTGAAAAGGGGACCTTTTTAATTGTTCTTGAGCGAACAGGACGTTTGTTATCCTCTGAAGAGCTGTCAGAGCTTTTTCGATCCTATCTCGATAAAGGGATAAGGGGGTGGACTTTTGTCATAGGCGGGCCATTAGGAATTGCGCCGGCTGTAATAGAAAAGGCAGACCTCGTGCTTTCCATTTCCAAAATGACGCTTACGCACGATATGACACGCTTGATCCTGTTGGAACAGATATATAGGGCGATGACGATCGATGCGGGAGTGCCGTATCATAAATGATTTTAATTGAGGAATTGATGTAATTGTTACATAACTATAAAATCCGAAATTCGAATATCGAAATCCGAAACAATGACCAAAATTCAAATGTTCGAATAACCAAAACAGTGGCATGACGCGCTATCCATCGGGAACATATGTTTAGGACAGTTGGTCATTCGAATTTGTTTCGGATTTCGATATTCGAATTTCGGATTTATTTAGCGGGCATAGAGCTTTGGATGCAGCTTGTCTATAAAATGAAAGTGTGATAATGATATTAAATTTAATCGCATTCTGGGGGTGGGATGAAGGGTATTGATGAGCAGATTTTAAAGGTTTCCAAGGAGATTGTGGTCAAGTTTATTGAGGTGGGCCGTATTTCTCCCACTAATTTTAGTGAGGTATACAAGTCAATTTACAAGAGCATCAGAGAGGCAGTACTGGAAACTGAATCTGATGAATCTTTACCGTCTGAACCTGATCAGTCTTGACTTATTCTTGTTTTTTGATATGAAAGACAATTCCTCGACGTTTTTCAGCTTGAACCGATAAAACTGATATTTTTTAAGGATATACATATTATGGGCGGCGAAACTTTTTGGGATATACTGTCAAACATATTGCTTTCACAGACAGGTCTTTTCCATTTGCACTATAAAGTTTTCATCATGTGGGGGATAGGACTCTTTTTTATTTACCTGGCCGTGGCAAAGAAATATGAGCCGTTGCTTTTACTCCCCATTGGATTCGGTGTCTTTCTGGTCAATTTTCCGCTGACTCCTCTTATGGGATTTGATGAACACGGCAAGAGAGAATTATTAAATATTTTATTCCATTACGGAATCGAATGGGAAGTGATCCCATGTCTTATCTTTTTGGGGCTTGGGGCCATGACCGATTTCGGCCCGTTTATCGCCAATCCAAAGACACTTCTCATCGGAGCGGGCGCTCAGGTGGGGGTCTTTGTTACATTTATCGGTGTTCTCCTTTTTGGGTTTTCGTTAAAGGAGGCAGCCTCTGTCGGGATTATTTGCGGAGCTGATGGTCCCACAACGATATATCTTACCGCAAAGGTGGCCCCGCATCTTCTTGGAGCCAATGCCCTCGCGGCCTATACCTATATGGCGATGGTGCCGCTCATACAGCCCCCTATCATGAAGTTGCTCACGACGTCAAAAGAACGCAAAATGGTTATGAGACAGCTCAGGCCTGTCTCAAGGCTTGAGAGGCTGATTTTTCCTTTAATTGTTACGGCGGTCATAGCACTGTTAGTGCCCGCGGTAACACCACTGATGGGGATGTTCATGTTCGGCAACTTTATGAAGGAAAGCGGTGTCGTGGACAGGCTTTCAAAAGCGGCGCAGGGATCTCTGATGAACATTATAACCATATTCCTCGGAGTTTCAGTCGGCGCAACCATGCAGGCGGAAAAATTCCTGACGGCAAAACCGCTTTTGGTGTTTACCTTTGGTTTAATCGGCTTTGCCATTTCCACTATGGGCGGCATCCTGACGGTTAAGATAATGAATCTCTTTTTAAAGGAAGAGAAGAAGTTGAATCCTCTTATAGGATCGGCGGGTGTCTCCGCGGTCCCCATGGCGGCGCGTGTCTCCCAATTGGTGGGGCAGAAAGAGAATCCCTCCAACTTTCTTCTGATGCATGCGATAGGGCCGAACCTGGCAGGGGTCATCGGAACCGCTGCCGCCGCCGGGATGCTTATAGCGATGTTTAAGTGAGAGGACAGATGTCAGAAGACAGAGGACAGATGACAGAGAACAGATGACAGAAAAGAGAGAAGAGACAACGGACATATGACTACCGCAATTTCTAAAACCCAAAAGCTCCTTTTTGTTCTGATTCCCCTGGTTACCCTTTTTGCCTTTGGTTTTTTACAGCCTGGCTTTTGTGGTGATGAGGCGGCTGCAAACGGAGTTGACTGGAATTATGCGCTGACAACCCTTGGTATACGCTTTATCGGAATTTTCGCTGTGCTGCTGATTTTGCAGATGGCGATGCAAATATCCGGATGGTTTTTTAAGCGAACAGAAAAGAAGAACAACAAAGAAATCTCAAAGGCCGAGGAGGTTTCAGAAGGGCCCACACCGCAAGAAGTAGCAGCCATCGGCATTGCGCTTTCCCTGTACCGCAGACGGTAGTGTCACCCAGAAACGGCATATTTTGCCCCGATACCGCGTTCTCCGTCCCGCCTGGGCGGGATCTTGGGACAAAATCTACCATTTCTGGGTGGACACTAAGCTAATCTTGATGATTTCGTAAAAAGTCGTTCACAAATAGCTTTTTATGAAGTCATCAATCTTGCCGCAATTCCGTCACAAAACACCCGTCCCTTTGGAGTCAATATACATCGTTCCGGTGTGAGAGATATATTCCCTTCATTCCCCAGCGCTGAAAGAACAGACGCGAATTTCCTGCAAAAGTCTATGCCAAACCGTTTGTTCAGGGTCTTAATCGAGATCCCTTGCGCGGTTCTCAGGCCTAAATAGACCCTTTCAAGGAGTAAAGCATCGTCATCCAGGTTCTCCTGACCGGCCACCGGTCGTATCCCTTTATTTAAATCGTGGATATATCTTTCCAGTGAACGATGGTTCCAGTACCGGACAGGTTCTTGAAATGAGTGCGCGGACGGGCCGAGTCCCAGGTATGGGGTGTGCGACCAATACTTCTTATTATGACGGGATTGGTATTGCCTGCTTTTGGCGAAGTTGGAGGTTTCATAATATATGTGTCCGCTCTTTTCCAAAACTTCGATGGTAGTCTCAAAAAGTGACCTCAAGGTTGCATCCCGTGCGCCGCGTATCTTTCCGCTCTTTTTCCATGTATCGAAAAGGGTTCCCGGCTCAAAGGTGAGCATATAGCAGGATAGATGTTCCGGGCTGTAGGATGTCGCTGTTTGAAGTTGGTCGATCCAATCTTTTTTTGACTGGCTGGCAAGCCCGTAGATAAGATCGAGCCCCATATTTTTGAATCCTGCCCCTCTGGCGTTGCTAATTGCATCGTGTGATTCTTGGGCGGAATGGATTCGGCCCAGAAATTTGAGCGTCTTATCTTTAAAAGACTGAATCCCGATGTTTATCCTGTTGATTCCGACAGTTTTAATCTCTTTGAGGTATTCTGCTGAAATGGTTCCGGGGTTTGCTTCCAGGCTTATTTCCGCCTTTCGGGATACAGTAAAAAATCGATATGCGGCTTCGATTATTTCCGCGATTTCGGCTGGTTTAAGGAGTGAAGGAGTTCCGCCTCCAAGGTATATGGTATCAAAGGAGGGGAGGGGTTTGCCGTTAGGGGTGCGGGATATCTCTGAACGTAAGACTCCAATGCCTTCAGGCGGTATGCGGTTATCATCGGTAGAAATGGCTGGATTCTTACGTTCAGAGACACCCCGCACCCCTTGAATTGCTGCAAATGAAGATGTAAGCGCCATCTCTTTTTTTAGCGCTGACAGGTAAGACGGGATCAGATCGAGATTGGTCTGAGAATAAAAGTCGCAGTAAGGACATTTGCTCAGGCAGAATGGTACGTGGATATACAGCCCGCCAATATCCATTATTTTTTTTCTATAGTTCTGATAATCCACCGGGATAGGCCCTCTTGGTCATTTACATCGATTAGCCCCTTTAAATTATCAATAGGTATTTCCGCACGCGCCATGCTTGTGTGCCCTCCGGCAGCCCCAATAGCGTCGAATGCCTTGACGGCTGTTTCCCCCGCATTCTTACGGATGCCGTCGTTTCTGAGGATAATAATAAGGTCTTTTTTGTAGATGGCCGACACAATGCTCCAGGTTACATCATGGACCCTCATAAAAAAATCAGCTATCAGAACACACAGGTCCGGAGAAGTCACAGGCCCGAGGTGTACGTAGATACGATCCTTGCGGCGTTGCATTTTTTCTATGGCAAGGAGATAGCTTTTCAGAAAATCAAATGTTATCTCCGACTGTTCTATCTTGCGGGCAAGATATATATTGGCGTGTCGAAAAAGGTACTGAAAAGCCCGGACATCCTCAATCAGCGCGTTTCGTTCAAAATTGCCGGTATCGGCCTTAATGGCATAGAAAAGGGCTGTGGCAAGCCGGGCGGAGGGTTTAATCTTCGCGGCGCGCAGGTATGCCGTCATAATACTCGCCGTGGCCCCGTAGTCAGGCCGTATATCAGTAAATGGCGCCTTTGCCCCGGTCTGCGGGTGATGGTCTATAATCACATTATAAGAAAAATCCTCAAATAAAGGATTGTGAGCGGGCTGGGAATCGACTAAAGCAAAGCGGGAAAACGAGCTAAGGTCGGTTTCGTTTACATGTTGCAATCCCGCACGCACGAGGCGAATCATAGCAAGGTTGTCCGGCCGTTTGATTTTATTGATATGTACGATCGTCGTATTTGCTACACGCCGCCAAAGAAGCCTTTTTAGGGCCATGGCGCTTGCGATTGAATCCGGATCCGCATTGATCAGGATGGCAAGGCGGTCTTCTTTGGCAAATTGGGCGTATAGTCGTCGCAGTTTTTCTGTAGCGGAAGTACTCATGTCAGCTCGGTGCGTGGTTAATGTAAGGGTAAGAAAATTCGTAACTGCTCAGGTTTGTCAACTTTGAACCTGAGCAGTTACCAAAATTCTATCCCTGGTTGCGTATGATTGTCAAGAATGCTGAAGGAAAACATTCACCATTTTCCTCATACCATCTATATCTCCCGGCTCCAACCATGTCATTTCCGGGTCGGCCTTAAACCAGGTAAACTGGCGTTTTGCGTACCTTCGGGTATCACGCTTGAGGGTGTGGACCATTTCATCAAATGAGAATTTTCCCCGGAGAAATTTTACGGCATGGGAATATCCGATCGACTGCATCGATTTAAGGCCCGGGGAAAAGCCATCGTCTAAGAGCCCTTGCACTTCATCCAAAAGTCCTTGTTTGATCATCCGGTCCACCCTCCGTTCTATCCGTTCGTAAAGAATGGCGCGGTCCATAGCCAAGGCGATTTTGAGCGTCCTGTATGGAATCTCTTTGAAACGATGGATATCGTGGTGTTCGGAAAAAGGGCGTCCCGTAAGTTCAAATACTTCCAACGCTCGAATAATACGATACGTATCGTTGGGGTGAATACTTTCCGCGCCGGCGGGATCTACTGCTCGAAGGCGTTCGAACAACACCTCGCTTCCCAGAGTATCGGCTTGATCCGTGAGCCGCTGTCGTATCTCTTCATTTCCTTCAGGGCACGGGAATATACCCTGGGTTAGGACCTTGATATAGAGGCCGGTACCGCCTGCCACGAACACAGGTTTGCCGGATGAATGGAGCCCGTGGATAATAGGCTCCGCCATTTCCCTGAATTGGGCGGCGTTAAACGTCTCGTCCGGTTCAACCACGTCGATCATATGATGCCGCACACGAGCCTGTTCTTCCGGTGTCGGTTTTGCCGTGCCGATATCCATACGTTTATATACCTGCATGGAATCAGCGCTGATGACCTCGGCGCCAAGCGGTTCAGCCAATTTTAGCACGGTCTCGGTTTTGCCGATACCGGTAGGGCCTGCTATTATGATTAGAGAAGGAAGCATGGGGTATAATTAGAAATAGCAAAGACCCCGAAGGAAGGTCCTTCGGGGTCTTTATTGATTAATATATTAAAGCGATGAATTAAAAGTTTACCGTCAACTGAGATATTACCATGTCTGCCTCGTCGATTTTGAGGTAATTGTTTTTGTCAAAGTTATCATGGCAATATCCCGCCGAAAGCGTTGTATTGGGGAAAATCCCCAGATGGGCGCATATCCCGTATCTCTCTTCGGGAAGTACCAATAACTCGTCGGTCATGGCGTACTTAACGTCAATTTCCAAACTCTTGCCCATTACCTCAAGACCGTAGCCGGCCTCAAGATTCAAGACCCACGGTTCGGCGCCCTTTAGGCCCGCGTTTTTCTTGTCGAGTTCATTCGGATCAAACGAATCCACGGCAGACATATATTCTGCCTCAAAAAAAGCGCCGGCAGCGCCGACATGAAGATATACGGCATATGCCCCGACTTCGTTTTTAAGCTCGGTGTTGGCAGCCATATGTTCTTCTACGATTTCTGTAATATTGTCTGCTTCGGCCATATTAGAGAGGTATGACGCCCCTATAAGGAGGTCGAGGCCTCCTTCGTTTGCGAGCTCATAATTTGCGTCAACACTGAATTGGCTTCCCACGTTGTTGTCCCAGTGCCCTTTGAACGTACAGGCGGAAACAGATAGCCCTCCAAGTTCTGCCCCGAGCAGTATAGCGTTCCTCTGGGTTTCCCCGAATATGAGGGTCACAGGAGCGTCAACCAGGGGATCATGCACCATGTGGGTCTGTTGCGCTCCGAACGGGACATACATTTTACCGGCGGAAAAGTAGAGCGGAAATTCATCGGTATTTCCCAGGGTTATAATGGCCTCATCCCACGTTATTGACGGGTCTGGCTCGGTATTGCCGGGGACGGTATACACATACAAATCTTTATACGATACGCCTGTCTCTTCATAATAGAGCGCGGCATAGACATTGACCCAGTCGTTGACCTCTGCGTCAAAATCCAATATGACGTTGGTGGCGGTAAAGTCGCTATGAGAGTCCTTGTACGTCTCCAAGGCCGGGTCATAACCTGTGCGCAGGTCTGTGTCGACCCAATAATAGTCAAAGATCACAAGGCCGCTCATCGATACCTTTTCGGAAATTGAACTGAATACGTTGGGTCCTGCTTCTTCTCTCACGTGTACAGCCATGGCGGGCGCGCTGATCACCAGAAGGGCCAACGAAACAATCAAGATTGTCAAACAACTCCTTTTCCTCATTCCAACCTCCTCGTTTTATTATATCTTTTCTTGCGTATAAACTAAAGAGAACCTATTATTAGGCGGGGTAAATTACGATGGATATTTTACAGACGGTAGCATCACCCCCTTTGGATTGTAAGAAGTGATAAAAATAAACATGTTTAACTGTAATTGGTAAGCTGTTACAATAATTTTGTCAACCATTATTGGGAGTTGGTAATTGTTCTACAAACGTAACCTTTCGCGGCGCCTTGTAAGGGGCGAGATATGAGCGGACAAATTTGAGTATATCCTTTTCGTTGCAGGGATGGCCTGGTTTTGCAACCACGAGTGCTTGGGCTATTTCGCATTTTATCGGATCAGGCTTTCCTAATACAAGAGCCTCCTCAACAGCCGGATGCAATCTCAGGACCTTTTCCACTTCTTTCGGGTAGATATTTAACCCGTTGGTAATAAGCATATGTTTTTTCCTGCCGGTCAGAAAGAGAAAACCGTCTTCGTCTAAGTACCCCAGGTCGCCTGTATGCAGCCGGCCGTCATTCAGGACAGCGCTGGTCGCTTCGGGGTTTCTAAAATAACCGAGCATGACACCGGGGCCGCTTGTCACGACTTCTCCGATGGCTCCGCACGGACACTCCTTTCCTGCGTCATCCACGATTTTCACTGTGGTTTCGGGTATGGGAAGCCCTACTGATCCGATCTTCATACGACCATTGATCTGATTGGAGGTTACCACCGGCGAGGCCTCGGTAAGCCCGTATCCGTCCATGACATCGGTATCGAAACGTTCCTTAAACTGTTCCACCATTCCGGGAGGGGTGGGACATCCACCGGAGAAAGATAGCCAAAGGGCCCCGAGATCATATTCCCCGGCCTGTGGATACGCGAGCATGCCCATAAGTATTAATGGTACGGCGGCCATATAAGTAACCCGGCTTTTTGATAAAAGTTCAAAAAACTGTTCTGTTTCAAAGCGCTCCATCAGTACCATGCTTCCGCCGTACTTAATCATGCTCAACATGTTTACCGTTGCGCCGAATGCATGGAACAGGGGGATGACGGCGATAGATCGGTCCTGTTTGTCTATCCCTTCTATAGCCCTGATGGCTTCCGCGTTTGTAAAGAGGTTGTAATGGCTCAGCACAGCGCCAAGCGGCGTCCCATTCATTGCTGATGTATAGATGAGCACGGCGGGATCGTTTTTTTCAACCAAAACCTTGGGAACAGGTTCTGAGGAGGTGATTAATCGATTTAACGAGGTCTCTTCTTCCTCACTGTCAACTGCTATTATGGTCCGGGTTGGAACCTTTTTTTTCAATTCCTCCCAGATGTGGGCTCTGCGGGAGCCTGTTATAAAGATTTTGGCCCCGGAATCGGTCAAATAATGGGTCAATTCATAAGGTGTTGCGGCAGCGTTTAGGGGAACCACCACACCGCCCGCATGGAGGATGGCAAAATAGGCGATAACAAATTCCGGACGATTTGGCAGCGCGATAGCAACCCTATCTCCCTTTTTTATGCCAAGCTTTTGCAGACCGCCGGCCAGTCTCATCACCCGATCGAGGAGATCGGCATATGAAATTTCCCGGCCATTGAAAAATAGAGCGCTCTTTTCAGGAAATCGTTCGGCAGAGTCTGTAAGTATAAGGCTTAGATTCATATTTATTTGAGCCTCGAAAACCCGGTCATTCGAGCCGAGTCAGAGCCAATCGGAACTGTTGGTCCGTTTATCAGGGAATGTTGGAGTATTGGAGCACTGGAGTATTGAGAAAGTCGATGGAATGTTCAGTTGATTTTTCCATTTAATTGCATCAGTGTCTGTTTTTGCCGTTCCAATACTCCATCACTCCAATACTCCATAAGAAGTAGTCACCCAAAAAAAGAAAAGATCATTACCATAATTTTGATTGAAGGGCAACTATGGAATTGAGGAGTTCAGGGATTAACGGGAGCGTAGATATTTTTCTACGATTTCCACAAATGGATGATTGATCTGTGTTGTACGAATGCCGATCACCTTATCAACAATTGTCCCATATCTTGTAGGATCGCCTTCTCCAGGGCAGTGAAAGATTAGCATGTCTCTGAAATTTCCAAAGGTGCCGTAGAGTCTGTGTTCATAATCCATTTCATAAATATCGCTGAGCATCGGCTGCTGCCTGCTGGCGATAAAATACTGCGCTCCCAGTGCAGCGGCTCGAATGGCGTGTCCAATATCCCACCCAAGGACTTTCAGGCCTATGAGGATCCCGGTAAAGAGATCGCCTGCCCCGAGAGTAGTCTGAAATCTTAAGACATCATCATCTCCCACAGAGAGTATCCGCTCCAAGAAATTAAATTCCAGGTTTGGATTGCAATCGGTCTTTTTGAGAAACTCCATTGCCAAGTCTTGATTGAGGCGTTCCGCGACTTTGGCCCCTCTCTTTCCGTCCGAAACAATCAGTTTGCCGCCCCCGGTGGAAACATTTTTTCTGCCGTGGCCCATGGCCCTGGCTGTTTCCTGCATTGTTTTTTCAAGCCCTTTTACGTCCATAGAAGGGTCAAGCGCAAATAATTCATCACGGTTCAAGATCATATATTTCACATACGGTAAGATCCTACGGTAAACGATCTCCTTGCCCGACTCAAAGAATCTCATTTCCCGTCTCCTAAAATACCCTCCTTCACCGGTTAATTTTGACGCGCATCTAAGAAATGTGGCGCTTAAGCAAAAGTATACCGGGATATCAGACCCATAAGCAATCTGTAGGAGAAAGAGTATGTGCCGCAACTCTTCAGGGTTGGTGATGCTGTTAAGGATGATATCTGTTTCTATGAATTTTTCGTCCCTCCTTAACATCTTTCCCAGATCCTGATAGCGCTTAAACAGCAATTCGGGCGCTATGGTCTCCTCATTGGTCTTATTGCTCAGGATGGTTCTGTCGTAATTTTCTCCCTCCGCGGTATGTACTGTGATGACGTATCCCTTTCGGGGGATCAGTCCACTTATGTGAACATCCTTTTTATTGCCAAAATTGACGCCGAATGAATTGTATTCATAGACAATCTTATTCCACTCCGGCAGGTTGGTGTCTGCAAAGAATAAGTGGTAAAAATCGATATCCTCGGTTTTTTCCAACAACCCTTCACTGTAATAAATGTGGCGCATTGCGGCTATTATGTTTTTGTTATTGCCTCCAAGAATGATTTCAATAGGGGCGCTGATTTTTATCTCGAATATTTTTTCATCAATTAGCTTACTTCCATATTTTTCCCGAAGTTCTTGTTTTATTACTTCTAATTCGCCGGTAAGACTGAGGTCTTGCGATGGTGATTGCTTGCCGCCGAATTCCAGGTGATAATACGGATGACCGCCGACCTCATGCATAGAAGAGTTTGCCAGCGGATTAATGACAATCTCTTTGCCGTCCGTTAACGTGCCGCGCAAGATAGCGCCAACAGGGAGAAAGAGTTTATTCTCCATAAATATTGCTCTGTTTTCGGTGCCTTCAAGGATTTCTTCCTTTTTTACTTCAATCCAATAATCAAAGACCGGGACACCCCCGATAAAAACGAATCTCTTTTTTACCTGCTTAGCTTTCTTAGCCTTCATCGACATAGATCCTTTTCATTCTAAGACCTTATTGAAAATATTGTTTATTATAACCACAAATATGAAGATTTTGCAAAAAAAGTCTTTAGAGCCTCTTGCAGAAACAACTTCGTCACGAGATCGTGCGAAAAAGTTCTGCGCAAGGAAGAGGAGTCAAATCGCCGCAGGCTTAGCGGTAGCTACGTTGAGGACGATTTTACGACGATGACGTAGAGCAGAACTTTTGCAGCCGATCGCAGTAGATGGCTGTTTCTGCAAGAGGCTCTTTAATGTTTATTCGGTCAAGAAACCTTCAGCCTTGAGTGTTGCCCATAATAGTTTTTTGTCATAGAATAAAACAATGATAATCCCGTAAAGAATCATCAGTCTTTAAAGAGCGGTTGAACATGGACAACAAAAAAACGTGCCTCTATATTTTTCTAATTTTCGTAGCTATATCTTTATCTTTAGCATATCCTGTTGAGCTCCACGCTGAGTTTTATAAGTATATTGATAAAGACGGGAAGGTATGTTTCGTTGATGACGAGAGTAAGATACCCATAGAATATAGGGACAGCAAGAAAGTTTATAAAGAAAAATATGACCACCTTTCTGAAAAAGAAATGTCTATAATGCTTGAAAAGGAACGCAAGGAACGGGAACTTCTTCGGAAAAGAGAAGACGAATGGTTATTGGAAGAGAAAAGACGCCAGGAGCAACTCGCCAGGGAGAACTATCTAAAAAGTCTGGTGACAAAGGTTACCATACATGGGAATCAAGTACTGGTTCCGGTTACACTCGGTTATGGAAGAAAAGAGATTGAAGGGATGCTTGTTCTGGACACAGGCGCTGAAATCACAACAGTGTACGAGGAGATAGCGGACCAATTGAACATCGGTAATTCAAAAAGGATTGAATTACAGGTGGCAGGCGGGGGGATAATCAGGGCAAAGTTGGCGAAGTTAGATTATATTAAAGTAGGACCGCACAAGAAGGAAGGTATCAATATAGTTATAGTAAAGCATAATGGGCCTTCGGTTATGCACCAGGGGTTATTGGGGATGAATTTTTTGCGAAACCTGGAATATAAAATTGATTTTACGAATCATGTTATACAGTGGAAACCGTGAATGAAGACTTTTTACGAAATCATCATGAATAGAGAGATTATGTAAAATTCAATGGATAGAAAGACTCTTTTAAAGGCGGAGCGCGGGGTAATTCGTAAGGACTGGAGAGGTAAGATCCCCGTGGCATTGGTCTATCCCAACCATTATTATTTGGGTATGTCCAACCTGGGATTTCAGACTGTTTATGAATTATTGAATCGATTTGATGATGTGGTTTGTGAAAGGGTGTTCCTGCCGAGCGATGTCGATACAAAAGCGCGTTCTGCCGGGGATTGTTTGATCAGATCCATGGAATCACAGAGACCGTTATCTGATTTTGAGGTCATCGCTTTTTCCATTCCATTTGAAAATGATTACCCGAATATTTTAACTATCCTCGAATCAGCGGGTATCCCTAAGTGGTCATCGGGAAGAGAGGAAGGTTCTCCTTTAATTATTGCCGGGGGAGTCGCTGTTTTTTTGAATCCGGAACCGATAGCCCCGTTTGTCGACTGTTTTGTTATCGGGGAGGCGGAGCCCGTTCTTGCCTCCTTTTTTGAAGTCTACCGCGAGAGTTCAGACAAGGCTGATTTCCTTGAACGTGTTGCCCGGAAACTACAGTCTGTTTATGTGCCGGCCCTATATGAGGTGACGTACGATGATGATGGAACGATTTCCTCCTTTCGACCAAAAAAGAAAGGAGTCCCTCATAACATTCAGAGATCGGTTGTAACCGACCTTGCCTCCTGTGACACCTGTACTACGATATTAACCCCGTATACAGAGTTTGAATCAGCCTTTCTGGTAGAGATCGGCCGCGGCTGTTCACATGGCTGTCGCTTTTGCGCGGCAGGTTATGTTTACCGGCCTCCTCGCCTTCGGTCTTCTGACGCACTAAAAGATTCGCTTGCAACAGGAACGGATAGGGCGGATCGCATAGGCCTGGTGGGGGCAGCGGTTTCAGATCTGCCTGAAATTGGGTCTATATGCAAAGAGGCTCTGGACCGTGGGGTACGTATATCGTTTAGTTCTCTCAGAGCAGACTCTATCAGCGAAGAGGTGGCAGATGTTCTAAAAAAGAGCAGAGACAAAACCGCAACCCTTGCCCCGGATGCCGGATCAGAGCGACTACGTCGCGTAATCAACAAGGGGATTACCGAAGAAAACCTCCTTAATGCCACAGATCTTCTGGTTTCACGCGGCATACCTAATATCAAGCTCTATTTTATGGTTGGACTCCCCACGGAAACACATGATGATGTAAAAGAGATCGTAGATCTGTGCAAAAGAGTCAAGCACCGTTTCCTTAAAACGAGCCGCGGAAAGAAACGGATCGGTAATATCACGGTCAGCTTGAATTGTTTTGTCCCCAAACCTCATACGCCGTTTCAGTGGACCTCTTTTGAAGAAATCCGGTCTCTAAAGGAAAAGATTAAGTTGGTTAAGGATGGTCTAAAGAAGGTGGCAAATGTTCGTGTGCATGCTGATATTCCCAAATGGGCATATATCCAGGCGCTTCTTTCCAGAGGAGATCGCCGTGTTGCCGGGCTTCTGGAGATGGTACATCAAAATAATGGTAATTGGGTCCAAAGCTTGAAGGCCTTTCCCCTCAACCCCGATTTTTATGTGCAAAGAGAACGAGGATTCGATGAGATATTGCCATGGGACTTTATCGACCATGGTATCAAAAAATCGTTTCTGATCAAAGACTATGAAAGGGCTCTACAAGAAAAAACCTCTCCCGTCTGTCAGCCTGGACAATGCAAGGTATGTGGTGTATGCTGACAAATATTAACAATGTTGCAGTGTTATTATTTTCAATAAAATGTTTTTAGGGTAACATAAGGGCTCAATCTCGAAATCCGAAGCACGAAATTCGAAACAATGACCAAAATCCAAATGTTCGAATGACCAAAAAAAGTGGTTTGCTACGCTATCTGTTGAGAATATCTGTTTGGGACATTTGGTAATTCGGTCATTTGAATTTGTTTCGGATTTCGAGATTCGAATTTCGGATTTTTACGTGCTATATCCAAGAAATACAATCTTTTTCTGAAAATCTATACCCTAAAAAGAGGCGTAAGACTCATGACACAAATCCTTGCGGGAGATATCGGTGGCACCAAGGTAAACCTTGGGATTTTTAGTCTTCAGGTAAGACGTCCTCGTTTGAGGATAATGAAGAGCTATGCGAGCCGGGATTTCCCCAATCTGGAGTCGATATTGGATCGGTTTTTATTCGGCCACTCTGTTCGTCCGGACTGTGCTTCCTTTGCGGTTGCCGGCCCTGTGATAAACGGAAGATGTGTTGCCACAAACCTTCCTTGGGTTATAGAAGAAGCGCGGTTACAAGATTTATTGAGTTTAGATCGAGTCAGTCTGATCAACGACCTGGCGGCCACGGCATATGCCGTTCCATTTTTGAAGTCGTCGGAACTGGTTACGTTGAACAGAGGAGTCCGGCGCAGGGGAACCATTGGTGTGGTGGCGCCGGGTACCGGTCTTGGCGAGGCGTTTTTATATTGGGATGGAGATTCATACCACCCCATGCCTACGGAAGGGGGGCATGCGGACTTTCCTCAGACCAACTCATTGGAAGTGGAATTATGGCAGTGGATGCGCCGGGGACAACCGCATGTGAGTGTAGAAAGAATACTTTCAGGGCCTGGGCTTGTGCAGATCTATGACTTTCTTAAAACAAAAGAAAAGTGGACAGAGCCAACAGAAGTGGATCAAGCGCCATTGCGAGAAAAGGCTCGAGTTATCTCCGAGCTGGCCTTGAATACAAAAAATAAGCTGTGTGAGAAGGCCCTTGACCTTTTTGTTTCCATATGCGGAGCAGAAGCCGGGAATTTTGCCCTTAAGGGAATGACCATAGGAGGGATCTATCTGGGTGGGGGGATTGCTCCCAAGATTCTCGATCGGCTTAAACATGAGACTTTTATGAGGGCGTTTACAGACAAAGGAAGATTTTCGACTTTTCTTTCACATATACCGGTAAAAGTAATATTGAATGAAAGGACGGCCCTGTTGGGAGCGGCTCTTTATGGCCTAAGAAGTTGAAAGAAGCAAAGAATTTCTGCTTGAGAGACTGTAGATGAATTTCGAAATCCGAAGCACGAAATTCGAAACAAATCCGAATGATCAAAATTCAAAATCCCAAACAATATGCCTGCCCGCCATCGCTCTCGCTCAGGCGAGGCGGGCGGGATTTGGAAGATTGTACTCTTTATTCCCAAGTAATAAAGTACTGCGTAAGGTTGAATAGGGTTTTGAACATTTGGTATTTGAAATTAGAATTTGTTTCGAATTTCGATATTCGAATTTCGGATTTTTCAAAACCTTGAGCTCTTACTTTATCGCCAAAAGCATTTTCTTACAAGCTATGGGTTGGTTAACCTAATGTTCCTATTCCTAATCTCCTTCTTTCTGATTTATGGCGGCGTGCACGTTTATGCCTACTGCAAGGCAAGATCTGCTTTGCAGTTCACGCCGGGAGTGGCGGTGACTCTTGCGGCCTTTATGGCCCTTATGGTGCCGGCGCCCATCCTGGTCCACTTTCTGAAGACGTGGGAGTTTGAGTTTTTAGCCCGTCTTATGGCCTACGGTGGATACACGTGGATGGGCTTTCTCTTTCTGTTTTTTTCGTCATCCTTAGCGGTGGATTGTTACAATGTTCTGGTACGCCTTCTGGGAATACTCCCCCGCGTAGACACTTCGAGATTTGTTGTCACCGGGAAAAAGCTTTTCTTCGTATTGGTTCTCCTATCCGTGTCAATAGGGTGCTACGGTCTTTTTGATGCCCGACATATCCGAACTGAGAAGATAAAAATTGTTACTTCCAAGCTACCGCCAGGGTTAGACCGAATAACCATAGTGCAGGTATCGGACATCCACCTGGGGTTGACTGTGCGCCACAGTTTCCTTGAGAAAGTAATAGCTGTTGTCAATACCGCAAACCCCGATCTGTTGGTCTCAACCGGTGATTTAGTGGATGCGGAAATCAACCACTTAACAGGCTTGGCGGAGTTGTTTCAGCAGGTTAAACCAAGATATGGAAAATTTGCAATTACAGGTAACCATGAATTCTATGCAGGTATAAAACAGGCGCTTGCCTTTACAGAACGGGCGGGATTCAAGGTGCTTCGAGGAGAAGGGGTCACCGTTGAAGGAATTTTCAATATCGTGGGGATTGATGACCCTGCCGGCATAGGCATGGGACAGGTGAACCCTAAGGAGGAAACGGAAGTTCTTGGGAGTGTGTCACAAAATCTTTTTACCATGTTCCTCAAGCACAGACCGGAAGTCCATGAAGACACCGTCGGTCTTTTTGATTTGCAATTGAGCGGGCATACTCACCGCGGGCAGATATTCCCGTTCTCTATTATTACTAAGTTGGCGTATCCTATGCAGAATGGCGTGCACAAACTCACCGGGGGAGCTGTTCTGTATACCAACAGAGGAACCGGCACATGGGGACCGCCGATGCGTTTTCTCGCCCCGCCGGAAGTTACTATTATCGAGGTAGTTTCTGCTCAGAGGTAGCTGGTAAGAGCAGAGAGCATAGAGCACAGAGCGGAGAGAACAGACGGAGATTACATCAAAATGTGTGTTGTTTCCTGCAGTACGTAGATATCCCTGAAGAATTCAAAGCAGTCTCGCAGTCGAAGTTCATCAAAGGAATTAACTTTGATAAAGTTAATTCCTATCTCATCGTCTGAGCTCCAGGCGACTTCGCTTTCAAGTTCTATTGGGTGGACCTCTGTGGGCGTGTTAATGGTCAAGTAAACCCTGTCTCTCTTTTTTAATGCCCTGGTGCCGGTCTTGATACAAAGGCCATTGAGGCTGAAATTTTTGGAAATCGCCGGAATGCCGATTAGCTCGCCAAGGGGTGTTACTCCATCTAAGTCTGTTATGCCTAATCCAGGCTTTAGGTTGATGTCCAGGTGACAGTCAAGCCGAGGATAGAGCCTCCGATTTTCATGCATGGTGCACCTCCGAAATAGAACGGTACATTGCAAGGCGCTCAAGAGTATTCTTTGCCCGCTTTCTCATGGTATCGGCAGGTAAGGAAAAAAAACTTTAGAGAAAAATATCCCTTAAATACTTCTTGCAAGTAGTTTAAATTCCCACTATACATGTTGTGAGAAATTTACGCGAATCTGTGAAGTATGCGAGTATAATTTTCTATGCGACGAAAAATGCAAAAGATCGGATTAGTTGTACAAAGGAAGCCAAAGACAGAACAGCTTGCCCACGAGGTAACCGAATGGCTTAAAAAAAGAGAAATTGAGGTCGTTGTAGAGCAGGATATTCTTGCGATTTCAGATCTGACCTCCCCTTTCCCAAAGGCCCCTTCCGACCTTTCGTGTGTGATCTCATTCGGCGGTGACGGGACATTTTTGGGGGCTGTCCACTGGATACAGGACACTCGTATCCCTATCCTTGGGATCAACATGGGGAGCCTCGGGTTCCTGACCGAGGTGTCAAGAGGCCAAATATTTCCGATTCTGGAGGATATAGTGGCCGGAAGCTATGTGATCGAAAAGCGGATGCTCCTTTCAGCTTCCGTCATACGTGATGGCCGCGAAGTAATGGCGCAGACCCTGCTCAACGACGTGGTGATCAACAAAGGGATGTTGGCGAGGATAGCCCATATCTACACCACTATTGATGATTTATATCTGACCACTTTCAAGGCCGACGGTCTGATAATCGCAACGCCAACCGGTTCAACCGCCTACTCTCTTTCTGCCGGAGGGCCGATCGTATATCCCACGCTGAGCAACATCGTGATCACCCCGATCTGCCCGTTTACCTTGACCAATCGGCCCTTGATCTTGCCGGACCATGTGTTAATCAATGCAAAGGTCGGAGATAGAGACTTTGGATCATTTTTAACCCTTGACGGTCAGGTGGGGTCAGACATCACATCAGAGGATACGGTTGTGATTCGAAAAGCGCCTCATACTCTGCATATTATTCAGACCCGTGAATACAATTATTTTGAGGTGCTTAAGACCAAACTTAGGTGGAGTGGAAGATAGGATTGCGGAATGCGGATTTCAATATTTAACTCCCTTTACTGTTTTGGCCAATTTGCCCAATCGATTATGTACCTTTGCAAAGAATGATCCTGGAGTAAAGGTATTGTCTTTGCGAAGTCTTCCCGCCTTTGTCCCGGTAAGGATCTCGATCCCTTCCGATACCGTTTCGATGGCCCAGATGTGAAAGCTCCCCTTTTTTGCCGTTGAGACGATCTCCTCGCTCAGCATCAGATTCCTGACATTTTGTTTGGGTATAATGACTCCCTGGTTTCCGGTTAGTCCCCGTTCTTTGCATATATGGTAAAATCCTTCTATCTTTTGATTAATTCCACCGACAGGGAGTATCTCGCCTTTTTGGCTGACAGCACCGGTAACGGCGATACCCTGAAAGATAGGGACGCCGGCCATGGCCGAAAGGAGTGCAAAAAGTTCGGCTGCCGACGCACTGTCGCCTTCCACAGTGTCATAACTCTGCTCAAAACATAGGCTGGCCGAAAGGGTAAGCGGGCGTGTTTGCGCAAAATTTTCTCTCAGGTATCCGGTAAGTATCATGACCCCCTTGGTATGAATATCTCCACTAAGATCAGATTCGCGATCAATGGTTACAACACCGTCTTTGCCGCGAGAGACATTAGCGGTAATCCGGGATGGTTTGCCGAATGCATAGTCACCGATATCGATAATGAAAAGACCATTAATCTCTCCCACTCGCGTACCGTCGGTCTCTACGCGCAATATCCCCTTTGCAATGAGTTCCCGGGTCTTATCCTCATAAAGATTTGAGCGTTGATCTTTCTCACGAATCGCTTTTTCTATATCTTTTCCTCTCATAGAGGAGGCATTCGTATCAGATGCCCACTGATTCGCTTCTTTCATAATCCCTGTCAATTTCCCCATGCGGAGCGTCAGCTTTTCCTGGTCGCCCGCCAGCTCCATAGCGTATTCTAAAAGCCTTGACACACCCGCCCTGTCGACATGGCGTAGTCCTTCCCGTTTGCAAATATCGCCGATACAGCGAACATATTCTGTGACGTTTTTCGCTGTATTGTCGAGCATGGTATCAAGGTGGGCTTTTACCTTAAACATTTTGCAAAAAGCAGGATCATAAAAATATAGGAGCTGATATAGATAAGGCGTTCCTACCAGAATCACTTTTACGTTCAGGGGGATCGGAATAGGTTTTAGCGCTGTTGTAGCAACAAACCCGAGAAGTTCTCCAAAATCTTCAATCTTGATCTCTCTATTTTTTATGGCCCGTTTGAGCGCTTCCCATGAAAGGTCCGGTTTCAGAACATCAGAGGCCCTCAATATCAAATATCCGCCGTTTGCCCGATGGACCGCCCCTGTACGGATCAGGGTAAAATCGGTAAACAGCGTTCCATACCTGGCCTTTCGCTCAATGCTTCCAAAAAGATTGGTGTAGGTCGGGTTGGTTTCATAGACCACGGGTGCGCCGCGACGACCGGAATTGTCGATCAATACGTTTACCTCGTATCGAACAAACGAAGGTTCCCGTACTAATTCAACAGGGATTTGCAAGATTTCCCCATCGGATGATTCCACCGGGACATGTTGTGGTTTTTTCTTAAACTCATCGATAGTTTTGAGAATGTCCGCCTTTATCTCGTCTATGTATTCAACCACTTCAGATTGGTTCTTGTACTTTTCCCGACAATCAGATATTCGGCCTTCCACGATAAAAAGGGCGATTTCTTTGTCAAGTTTTTTGAGTTCTTCATTAAATTCTTTTTCGTGTCTCAAAAGATCACGGTTGGCATTGTTTAGTTCAATCTGAAGAGCGTCACTTTTTGCCCTGAGGCGGTCCCTCTCTTTTTCAGAAATGGCCATCAATGTTTCTTCAGACATGGGCTTACCGTCTTGAGCAGGAATGACCATCATCTCCACTTCATTGATGTTCAGGATAAATCCTTTTCCCTGGACAATCTTGTTCAGCTCGTCGATTCTCTTGCGGCGTTTCTTGCCATAGGTCATGACAACTTTTTCGCGTCGCTTCCGGTAGTCGTCACTGTCAAATACGGCGGGTATTGCGGTCCGTATCGAATGGATCAGTTCGTCTATATCCTTTTTAAAGTTTCCGGCCTGTCCTGGAAGAAGCCTGAGCGCCTTTGGATGGTCCGGATCTTTAAAATTGTACACATAACACCAGTCAGGTGGCGTCTTGTCCTTCTGGGCCTCTTTTTCAATGAAAGTACGGGCGAGATAAGATGGGCCGGTATTCGGAGGGCCGGCCACATAGATATTATAGCCGGCATCTTTCATCTTCATCCCAAAAGTAATGGCGCGTATGGCGCGTTCTTGTCCCATCACGCCGTTTTTTATCGGCGGGAGCTTTTCAATTGTATCGAAGTTGAAATCCTTTGGATTAATACGCCTTCGCAGAATTTTGGCAGCTACCTCAAACGATTTTTTCATCATATCCTCGCATATAGTTCTATGATGTGGTTGCGAATAACATATTTAACTATTAAATTAATTCATAGGGTGTCAAAGCTTTTTTGCGTCCCCATTTAATATTTGACAATGAGTTTCCTGTTATTATATATTTTATTTTAAATAATTTGGCACAGTTTCATACTATCTTAGGCAGTTGAAAATATGCTGCAGAGCATGGTTTGACAAGTCTTGAGACCTACCAACATATTAACTACGATTATCTATAATGCTGCCCGACGTACAAAAATTTATTCAACATTCAATAATGGTAAGAGTATTTGACACTACTTTCCCAAGCAGGGGGATTAAAGATGAAAAAAATAATTGTAGGGGCTGACGGATCTGAATTTGCTCGCAGGGCACTGGATAAGGCTATAGAGTTTGCGAAGAAAGAGGATATGGAAGTGGTAGTGGTATACGCAATCGAAGAGTTCTGTCCCATAGGGGTTACAGAACTTGATTGTAATGTGGTAAAAGAGATTCAGATGAAGGGAGCAAAAGATATTATTAGGAGTGCTTTAGAAACGCTAAAAGATGCCGGTGTGCGGGGGAGAGATGTGATTGAAGTGGGTAGACCCGCTGATGTGATTATTGAAGCAGCAAAGAAAGAGAATGCTGAGATGATAGTAGTAGCATCCCATGGAAAACACGGAATTAAAAAAATGGCTCTTGGAAGTGTAACTGCAAGGGTGGTAGAATATTCAACAGTCCCTGTCCTCGTCATGAAATGATGGTTTTGGAATTTTGAATGTATACAGGAGGTCTAAGATGGGAGAGTTTGAAGAAAAGGCAAGAAAAACATTTTCGGATGAGAGAAGGGAAGATATCTGGGTCCTCATTATATCTGCTATTACCGTGATTTTGGGTTTGACCGGAATTATAACAAAGAACACATTTCCATCGCTATTTTTTTAAGAAGGGGGGCGAATAGATGTCAGAAACATCACAAGGAGGGTTCGCAAAATCGATTCCAGGTTTAATCCTGTGTGTGATTTTAGGTTGGTTAGCCCTTCAATGGAACCATTCTGTATCTGGGTGGGAGAAAGATTTTAAAGAGTGTCAAAAGATTTTGAAGACAATTGCAGAGGGGGTTGGCAGTATAGCGCCGGCTGAGGAACTTGTTCCCGCTAAGCCTGGGTCCGATCAGCCTGTGTCCTCGAAAGCCGTATCTGGTGAAGCCGTGGTTGAGGAAGCCGTGCCTTCGGGATCTGTGGCTGAGAAACCTGGGGCTGGCGAGTCTCTGCCTGAGGAACCTCTGTCCCCATTTGATGAATATAAGGCAAAGCATGCGGAAAAATATAAGGAAAAATTGGCCCTCTATGAGCAAGGCGAGTTAAAGAAGGAACCCACTAAACCCCATATTCTGAAACAAGATGTTTACGAATCACTGATAGCGACCAATGAAATTCCTTTCAAGTTCAAATTTGGCGCAAAAATGATCGAGTTCCAGCTTACGTATGTAGCTGTTCTACTTTTGGGTGGAATGCTTATAAGAAATACAATCGGCATCCCGGATTTTTTTAAACCCGGCACTGTGCTTGCCAGGCCTATCATTAAGCCTGGTATTGTCTTGCTTGGCGGCTATTATGTATGGTCAAATGTCTTTAGGGTAGGCGTGGCCGCTCTTCTACTAGTGGTAATATTTATTTTCGGCACCGTAGTCCTTGTCTCTTTTTTAGGAAGAAAACTGAAGCAAGACGATGGGTTGATCGGCGTAATGGCCGCCGGCACGGGGGTTTGTGGCGTTTCGGCCGCAGTGGCAGTGGCTCCTATCGTGAAGGCAAAACCGAGGGATTTCTTCTATGCCGTTGGGACTTTACTCCTCTTTGGCACATTGGCGCTCTTTACTTTTCCATATATTGGGAAGGCCCTTGGTATGTCTGAACCTGTTTTTGGCGCCTGGGTTGGGACATCCATTCTGAATACGGCCCAGCTTGTTGCCGCCGCTTCATGGTACGGGCATGAAGCATTGTTGACCGCAAACATAATTAACATTGTCAGGGTTGGGTTTATCCCGATTGTTGTCCTTTATTGCATATGGTTTTACTTAGTCAAAGGGGCATCTGCAGAAGGACGGGAAGAGAAGATGAATACATGGCAGGTCATTATGGATAAATTTCCTCTGTTTATCCTTGGATTCTTTGCCATGGTAACCTTAAATGAATTTGGGGTCTTTACAAAAGATCACCAGTACATATTTGGAAAACAATTCTTGAAGATATTTTTTGCCATAGGTTTTGCGGGGGTTGGTTTGAATATAGCTTTTGATGATTTAAAGAAAGCGGGCGGCAAGGCCTTTGTTATCGGCTTTTTTGCCGCGAGTTTCAAGGCCATACTCTCAGCCGTTATAGTGATGCTCCTTGGGACAGCGGTGTTCCAGGTTCACTGATGACTTCTTGCGAAGTCAAGAGGTGATGATCTCGTAAACCGTCAAGAGATTTATAATGGAGATACGGAAAATACTGCTCTGCACCGATGGTGAGGAGCAAACCGCAAAGGCCGAAGAGTTTGCTATGGGCATAGCAAGCAGTACCGGTGCTCTCATTTGTTCATTGTATGTCGTCAATCCGTTTTTGAAAAAATTTGCCACGGAGATATATGCTGTTGGGAGAGATGAATACCGTGATTACATAGACAAAACCTTACATGAGGAAGGTAATAAGGCATTAAAGGAATTTGGTGACAAGGCCTGTGATCAAAAGGTTAAAGTAATCAAAAAGATGCGGTACGGCAGTCCTGAAGAAGAGATTTTACAGGAAATGGAAGAGGGTGGGTACGATCTGGTCGTAATTGGTTCCAGGCTGCTTGCTAATTGGAAATCGCGTTTTGAGTCGTATAACCTGCCGGAGAAAATATTTAAGAAGGCGAGCAGTAGTGTTGTCTTTGTTAGGTAGTGCCTGAACGAAAAATCCCATTCAGGCGAAAATCCGAATATCTAAATTCGAAACTCGGCACGAAGTGAAGCGTCAGCGCTCAACAATTTCGAATACCCGCCTGCCATTGCAAGGCCCGTCCGGCATTCGCCTGAGGCAAAGCCGATGGCGGACGGGCACGAGCGGGCAGGTCAAATTTTCCAATGTTCAAAACAAAAGCCTCGGTATTTGTATCGCTTAGAGCATTTGAACATTCTAATTTAGAATTTGCTTCGGATTGAGCGCTGACGCTTCACCTCGTGCCGTGTTTCGAATTTCAAAAGCAAAAATTGAGGGGTTTCATTCAGGCACTTATATAAGTTGAATTGACTCTCATAGGCGAAGCGAAGATATACTATTAACATATCTGCTGACATAGAAATACTCCTTCCACAAAAAAAAGTATTTCCCTTTTTTTATAGTCTCGGAACGTGGTTCAGGCTGAACCCTCAATGGCATGTCCTCTCCAGGAAAGAGGATCACCGTATAGAAAAGGGTAGCCGATTTGGGCTTACGGTGAGATATGACCGCACGGACGAGGTGGTAGCCTATGACGTTATTGTTGAAGAGTTTGTAGAGGGTAAGGTTTTATCGGTCTGCTTGAATGCCGAAAAGTCGAGACATATTACAGTATATCTCAACGATAAAGGAGATACATCTCGCCTACGTCAAGAGGAAATTGTCGAAAACGAACTATCCCAAACAGAGAGTGGAGAGCTTAAATCCTGGCTTAAGAGCGTGGCCTGGTACATCATACTGCAAAACAAGAACACCGCATGGAGTAAGCTATGGAAGTTCTTTATGGACAGGGTCTGGCTCAAGATGAGCCCCTCAGGCAGGAGGATAGTACTACTTATTGTTATCGCTGAAGGCGTGGGATTTATATTTTTCTTATTATTCCTTATCGTATATTATGCTGGATTTTAGTTCTTGCTTTGCAGGTTAGACTAACCTTTCGCTTTTTTTTGAATCTACATTGTCTCGACATTGGTCCGTGATGATTTGGCTAAAGTAGATTTCGCAGAGCGCCCCGAATTTCGGGAAATGTGAACTGAAAACCGTTTTCTTGCAATTTCTTAGGAATAACCCGTTGTCCTGTTAACAATATATCCGCAAACTCACCCAGCGCCAGACGGACCATAAAACCTGGGGCGGGCATAACCGCCGGCCTGTTGAGTACCTCTCCGAGAGCATCTGCCAGTTCTTTATTGCGGACCGGATTAGGAGCACAAAAATTTACAGAACCTTCTACCTCGGGCTTTTCCAGTAAAAAGAGAACTGCATTTATCACGTCTTCCATGTGTATCCAGGGAGACCACTGTTTGCCGCTCCCCAAGGGTCCACCCAAATATTTTTTAAACATGTGAACCATCTGTGCAAGCGCACCGCCCCCCTTGCCAAGCACGATCCCGAATCGCGGTATGATTACGCGCACTCCTTTTTCTTCAGCCCTAAGCGCCTCCTTTTCCCAATCCCGGCAGACCGTACTCAGGAAATCGTCTCCATTGCTACTTTCTTCCGTTACATCTTCATCGTGCCGAGGGCCGTAGTATCCCACCGCAGAGGCGTTAAACAAGATCACATTACTGTGTTCAATGGCGTTAACAATATTTCTTGTGGTAAGAATTCGGCTGTCGTAAATTAATTTTTTGGTTTTATCGTTCCATCTCGTAAAAATAGACTCGCCGGCCAGATTGATGATCACCTCATTTTTTGAAACAGCGTCTTGCCAGGTGCCCTCTATCATAGTGTTACCCTGGATGAACCTGACTCCCTCGGGGAACGTCATCTCCCCAACTCCGGACCGGCCGATCAGGGTTAAACGATGCCCTTCCTTTATCAACCGCCCTGTTAATTGGTTTCCGATAAAACCGGTCCCACCTGTCAGCAGGATATTCATGCTCATGCCCCTTCTTTTGTCCGTTGTTTGTTGTCAGTTGCTTATCTTATGCAACGGACTACGGACAATTGACATCTTGTTACTAACTATCCACTCTTCAACCGCCTTCTCCAACAATTCGTAAAACTTGAAAGACCCACCCAGTCCCCGTCTCCCAAAAAAGTAATTGATCTCCAAAAATAATGGTTGGGGTTCTGCAGCATCTTGCGGAAACAAAAAGTCAAAGCCGGCCAGGTTAATTCCTGTACTACGGCAAAATTTACGTGCGGCTCCAATAGCTGCTTCTTGCAGTTCAGGAGACAGGTTATGGTCGATGTGTGCGCCGGTCCGGAGATTGCTCTGAAAGACATCTTTATCTTCTTGAATGCGCCAGTAACTAAAAAATTGTTTCCCGATCACCACTACACGAAGTGTTCTACCTTCATTGGGGATATGCGCCTGAACAATAAACCCTTTTTGACCGCTTCTTTCTGCCTGCGCGACATTGCCGAGCGCGGTCTCCCAGTCTTTTTGATTTTTCAGTAAAAAAACGCCTTCACCTTCACCACCCTCGTTGAGCTTCAATACACAGGGAAAAGCAAAGGGTAGGGTATACGATTTACCCTTTTCAAAAGCTTCTCGGTATGTATTGATGTCAGAAAATACAACCGTAGGCGGAAATGAGACCTTGTTTTCCTGAAAGAGTCGGATCTGTCCGAGCTTCCCCGAGTAATCAAAGCGAGCATCATAGTTGGGGAATACATGCGGACAATATGTACGGCAGAGTCGGTAGAGTTGTTCTGTAACCCCCTGCGGGAGGATAATTGCGCGTGCCTCCTTAATGGCGCCTACATCTTCATCACCCGGAGGTCTTCCGGCACAGATTATATTTACGTCACCTTCTATACAGGGATGAAACGAAAGGATCATGTTAGTAGCCGAATCCGGAAAGTGCCTTGGCATCTCTACTCCAGTTTTTTTGAACTCGTACCCAGAGTTTCAAGAAGACCGGAGAGCCTACCATCCGTTGAATGTCAAGCCGGGCCATACGACCTACATTTTTGAGCATTGCGCCGCCTTTTCCTATGATGATTCCTTTTTGGGAATCCCGCTCTACATGGATGGTAGCCTCAATGTCTACGCGGTTCTTGTCAGGTCTTTCTTTAAAGGTATCTATTGTAACGGCAACAGAGTAAGGGATTTCCTTGCTGGTTAGACGAAAGATTTTTTCCCGTATCATTTCAGATGCGATCAGCCGAACCGGTTGGTCGGTTATGGTATCTTCAGGAAAGTAAAGAGGACCTTCGGGCAGAAGGGCGGACATTTCATCAAGGAGTTGGTCAATCTGGATATTTTTTAAGGCAGAAATCGGGACAACGGCATGAAAGGGATGTCTCGTCATCCATGTTTCCATAAGAGGAAGAAGGGACTCTTTTTCTATAAGATCTACCTTGTTTATGGCAAGGATAACAGGCGTCTTGATCTTTTTGATATTTTTCAGCAGAAAATCGTCTGACTCCTCGTCGGGCCGGCTCGCGTCGATAAGGTACAATATCTGGTCCACATCTCCGAGTGTCCCCAGCGCAACCTTGACCATTCGCTTGTTCAACGTCTGTTTTGCCTGGTGGACGCCCGGCGTATCGAGAAAGATCAACTGGGCATGCGGCCTGTGAAGCACACCCAATATTCGGGTCCGGGTTGTTTGAGGCTTTTCCGATGTAATGGAGATCTTTTGCCCAAGGATTTGATTCAAAAGCGTTGATTTTCCCACATTGGGGGCGCCGATGATAGCGATAAATCCTGATTTGAAAGATGTCCTACCCATACGCCACACTCCCCTTCGGAATGATGCTGTCAGGCACCACCCTGATATCTTCAAAATGGAAGCGATTGCGCAGTTCTCTTACATTGCTGTTATGAAGCCCCCTCAACTTCGGTACGTCAGATGGGGCCACCCTCAATGTTATACTGGTCGGCTTTGATTTCATCTTTTCTATCAATTCTACAACCTTATCAAAAAAGATCGCGGAGTGGACCAGATGTCCGAACGACGGATGAAAGGGCCCGGCAATGATGCCGTTTGGACCATTAAGGGAATCTGAGGCTTGAAGCCCCAAGCGTATCACGGAAATGCCATGACTGTTAAACAGGCACAAGAGCTCTTTGGCGATACGGACGCCCTGTTCCAGTGTCAGAGGCACATAGCGTCCCTGCTGATATAACCGTGCAAGATGACTGTTTTTAAGCACGACCGTGGGATAGATGCGTACGACATCGGGACTGAGTGAGGCTACTTTTTCCCCTGTATCAAGGATAGATTGTTCAGTATCGCCGGGGAGGCCGGGCATGATTTGCAAGCCTACTTTCAGGTTATGATCCTTAAGAAGTCCAAAGGCTCTGACCGTATCAGATGCCGTATGTCCTCTTCGTGAAGCACTAAGCACCCGGTTATCCATAGACTGCGCCCCTAATTCCACAGTCGTCACACCATGCTTTTTCAAAAGGCCTATCGTCTCTTTATTAATAGTGTCCGGTCTGGTAGAAAGACGAATGGCCTGAACAGACCCTTTAGCGATAAAAGTCTCGGCTGCTTTTAAAAGTTTTTCCTGGTAATCATAAGGAAGGCCTGTAAAGGTTCCACCGTAAAAGGCGATCTCAACAGGCCAATGATGTTCGCGCTTGTAGCATAAAAAATCCTGAATCCTTTTCTTTGCATCTTCAGGAGAAGGCGCAGCGGCATCTGCCCCTGTTACCGAGCGTTGATCGCAAAAGGCACAACGGTTAGGGCATCCCTGATTAGGGATAAACACAGGAATAATAAAAGGTTTTGTATGGCGTTTCAAGAATGTCAGTCCTTAAAAATGATAGAAGGTTGGACTTTTCCCGAGACTGTCAAAGATGTTGTATATACTACTTTTTAAGACTAATGTGATTAAGTGGGCATGTCAAGCAAGATAAGTCGATCTGAAGTTCAATGCGGCTTTGGGAATTATCATTCTTCCTGTTGCTGGGGGCTGCTGTGAAGGTCGCTTTTCTGCTTGCTCCACGCTTGTTTTTGATTTTTGAATCTGATTGTGCCGCCGTTTTGTGGCTCATAATAGAAGGATGCCCTATCTTTCAGCCCTTCCAGATTGTGGAAATAGACCGTGTAAAGGGTGGCGTCTTCATGGAGTTTCTTTTTTACATTTGATATGAAGTAGGTGTCAATATTATCTTTACCGGTTCCAAATATGATAGTGACCTTGGACAAGTCGAGCATCCTGTCCGCATACCTTGAGTCCGAAGTCGTCCAGACTCCGACCAATTCGTCCGGCAACAGTGTGTGTCTCTGGAGAAAAAACGCAGACAAGGCGACAATGACAATGGTAACGACCGCTGCTAAAATCCATTTTGGTTTCATTTCGTCATATACCCCCTTCAAACGAGCTCAAGGTGCTATTCGACTCGCCAGGCGCGGATAGTAGAGACTGAACTTCATGCCCGAGTTCTTCCTCATTGAGCTGTTTGGCCACATGCCCGAAAGAAACGACCGCCAGGATTACAATGGGAAGAAGGGCGCAACACACGAACAACCCGAAGATTCGGCGCGATACCTTGCTGCGAAGAAATGTCGTGTCAAGCTTCATGGCCCTTACCTGTCTCAGAATAGCGAAGCCAGTCCCACATATCCCCCGTCATTGGCACGGACAATATCATCCCGGCCATCCGGGGAATTGAAGGGTGGCTTGCTTTTCTTATTTTTCCCCATGCTGTATAAATCATAATCTGAATTTACAGGGACCAGAAACCTGTCCTTTCGTACCTTTGACATGTCCACTGGGGCGCCCGCAATTTTGAGATATTGGTAGGGAGTTCCCCATGGATCGAGCAGACCCCCACGTCCTATAGCGTTGAGGTCGGGAGGAGGGGTTCCGTGTTCCAGTTGATATACTGTGATCTCCTTCTCCAATAGACGGATCTCTTCAATGCCCCGGGTGATGTGCGCTCTGTCAATGTAAGTTACAGCTAAAGGGCCTGTGATACCCGCCAATGTTCCAATAATGGCGATCGATATGAGCAGTTCCACGAGTGTGAAGCCTAAAAAAGATCCTTTTCGCAGAATAGGATAGACTCCTCTTGGGAAAGTATTGATGCGCGGGTATGTATCGATATGTAAACTCTTGCAGAGTCTTTTCGTGACGTGTTTGTCATCGTGGAACTTCAGCATACAAGGCACTTTCTCATTCCTATTCCAACAAACCTCTATCCTTAAGGTGGCTTCTTAGTTCATTTAAAGACTCTGCCAACTCCTTAAACTGATCATTTTTGCGCAGTCGAACCGGAGGCATGTCCCTGCCCTCGGACAGCATTTCTATGCCCTTTTTTATTCTGACAAGTGGTCCGGCGGTTCTATGTGAATATGAAAGAGCAAGTAGTCCGACTAATAATAAAACGGAAAACAGAACTATAAATATAATTTTCTTAGTTCTATCCCATTGTGTAAGGGTGTCCAAATATATTGTTTCTAAAATGTTTCTTAGTGAATTCAGTTCGGTCTTTAATTTTGCCACCTTTGTCGCTGTGTCCTTTGTGTAGCCCTCTTTTTCTAAGGTGACAATGGTTTGCCTGATGGAGTGAAACGGCACAAGGGGTTTTTGTTTCGCTGCCTTAAGGACTATCTCTCCGCTATTAATGAGAAAGTAAGTGCAAAAAAGGCTCATTATTAATGCAGGCAATATGCTTAGAGCTATATATCTGCCCTGACTGGAAGGATGAATAAAATATCTCTTTCTTTTGTACCTTTTTCCCATCTTGGCTTCCTCCTTCAGGTGATCATTAAACTTTAATGTTGCTTTTGTATGCAATAGCCATGCCGAGACGCACCTAAGAGGAAACGCCAGTTAGTACAAGTAGTTGGCCGTTATTTGTCAAGTCCGGCACAGGCGAGATTGATGATTACGCCAACTGTATGTCACATTATTGACGTTTGAAGGCACTGACTTGAGGTTATCCGAACCTCTCACCCTAACTTATTGCATCGGAAGATAAAAACAGGCTTGCCGACAAAAAAGAATTGATGTTGATAAGTATTATCCTTATAATGATATTATAAGAATAATTATTTGCAGACTTTTTTATACTTGTTTTATTCTTACTCATTGCCTGTATTTTAACAAATACCGACTCTTGCGCCCGACGTTCACTGTCCCGATATAGATGACTTCGCCAAAAGCCATTGGCAATCGTGAGGAATTGTTTTGTAATGAGCAGCAAATGTCCGGGACAGGATTCTCGAAATCTCAAGATCAGTCTTCACAAGTGCCCCAAGTGCGGTAGTGAGGTGGAAATTTTTTCTGATGAACTACGGGTTAAATGTAAAGCCTGTGGGGAAATCGTCTATAAAGAGCAGACTCCTTCCTGCGTGGAGTGGTGCAAGAGCGCAAAAAAATGCCTTGGAGAGGAAAGGTGGAAGAAATTAATGGAAGCCATTAAGGATAGATGATTTCGTGAAAAGTTATAATGTGTATTACTTCAGAACAGATTAAGGGTGAATTAAATCGAAATGTTACCGGATGATCTCAAGGCAAAAATTAGCGCAGAGCTGTCTAATTTCAAGCAAAAGGTAAAGGTCCTTTACCTTACCCGCAAAACCGCATATGATTTGCACCTTGATGGATTACGGTTTATTGAAGACTTGGCCGGGCTGTCAGATAAATTGATATTGGTCGTACATGACATGGACGAGAAGCCCGAACTGGCTGAAAGCTGTGGGGTCGACAAGGTCCCTGCTTATGTCCTACTGGCGGAGTCCGGACGAGATTACGGGATACGGTTTTTCGGTATCCCGAGCGAATATGAAGTGAGATCTTTTGTCTACGCCTTATCGCTTATTGCGGAACCCCTTGAAATAACATCTGATTCAACATTAGACAATATTATCGATTTTAACAGGCAGGTTCACATTCAGGTGTTTGTAACACCTCAATGTCCAGTTTGTGCTAAAGCTGTCCGAACAGCTCATCTCATAGCCTATGTTAACGACAAGATTCGTGCGGACATGATTAATGTAACGGAGTTTCCTGCTCTGGCAAAAAAATACAGCGTTCAATCAACTCCTAAGGTGATCCTGAACGACACAGTTGAGTTTATTGGCGATGAACCAGCGCAGACGTTTTTAAAGGCAATGAACAAACTGTAACCCTTAATTAAAAAGGAGGCGCCCATGTTTAAAAAGATCTTATTTGCTACAACTTCATCCGACGTATGTAATGACGCTGCCGATGTGGCTTTTGAACTGGCAAAAAAATACAGTGCAAAGCTTTATATATTTCACGTTCTTGGATTTCCTACACGTGGCTTTGGCGCTTTTGTAGTGGACTTTAAGACAGGTGAACAAGAATATTACAGCCAGGAATATGTTGACAAGGTCAAGGCGGAGATAGAAAAGACCTATGCCGGCCAATTAAAGGGGCTTGATAACTATGTAATCGAGACGCGGGCCGGGGTGCCACATACCGAGATTATGAGACTTGCAAGAAAAGAAGAGATAGATCTTATTGTTATGGGAGCGCACGCAAAAGCAAAAGGCGCCTTAAGCTACCGGGGTATTGTCGGTAGCACCATGCAGAGTGTCAGTCTTAAGGCGCGCTGTCCTGTTATGATTGTGAGCCGACCCGTGCCAAAAGAAAAAATGGGATTTGCCAATATTGTATTCGGAACCGACTTTTCAAAAGCGTCAGATGCAGCATTTAATTTTGCGTACGACACAGCCAAGCAACTCGGATCAAAACTTTATCTTTTCCACGCCTTGGATATTTCCCCCTTACCGGGCAGTATGATAGGTCGTCAAGAAGAGATAGAAAAAAGGCTTGAAGAGGTAAAACAAAAGATCGACAAGAGATATGTCTCAAAGATAGAAGGTTTTGATAACTTCGAGATTAAAACATGGGAGGGCATCCCGTACATGGAGATTGTAAAATTCGCGCGAAGAAGAGAGGCTGATCTTATTGTTATGGCCCACCATTCAAAAGAAAAGGACCCGGAGAAAGCGCTTCTTGGAAGTACGGTAGAGCAGGTTGTCTTACGTGCGGGCTGTCCTGTTGTGAGTGTAAGTCACCCTGAAAGAGTAGCGGAAACGGATGACTAAGCAGGACTGAAGAAAACATGACCAGTGAAATTATCTCCTTTCTAACCTAACCTGAGACTTTAAGACCATAGCGCCCCCTCCACGGAGGGGGCGCTATGGTCTCCTCCCCCAAAAAATACCATATAGTTATAGGTTCAATTCATATCTTTAATATCACAAGGGACTTTTAAGTTATTTAAAATAATAGCCGATTAACATAAAAAAAGAATATCCCAAATTGATATCAACCGTTTAAAATTTTGAAACCGGCTCAGAAGCCATTGTTTATTATGTCTTCGAAAAGAGATAAACGTGCGGTCAAAATCCATTCAGGCCGTTGCCCAAACAAAAGTGTAAAAAAAATTGGTCCACAGTCCAGTGTTGTTTTGACTATTATAGGGTTGCTTGTCTTATCTTTCTGCACCATTGCACACGCCCATCCCGAAGTTGACCTGAAAGAACTTTATCTGGGGCTGTCAAAAGAAGCTATAGCATGCATTGAATGTCACAAAAGAGAATCTCCCGGTATCACCGCGGATTGGGCTGCGAGTGGTCATGCCGGGGTTGGAATTACCTGCATAACATGCCATAAGTGTGAGGTGTCTAGCCCTGAACTGAGCACGGTTCATTACAAAAACTACCAAAGGGCTCACGATAAGTATGGAACTTCTGCCTACATGGTGCCGGTCGCCGCGTTGGTTTCTCCCCTTGTGTGCGCCCGTTGTCATTTCAATGAAGTAAAGGAATATAGCCGAAGCAAGCATGCCAATACCCTTGAAATACTATGGAAGATTGATCCGTGGTTGAAGGAGGGAACGAACAGCGACACAGAACGGAATACAGGGTGTTTTGTATGTCATGGCAGCATTATTAAAGTAATGGATGGCAAGATCACATCAGAAGGATGGCCCAATGTGGGCGTCGGCAGAATCAATATTGACGGGAGCAGAGGGAGCTGCACCAGCTGTCACACCCGCCATAGATTTTCCCGGGCCGAGGCCAGAAAGCCTGAAGCGTGTGTTCAGTGTCACCTCGGCCCAGACCACCCCCAGATCGAAATATACAATGCATCGAGGCATGGAGCGATTTATCGAGTGGAAGGAGATCAATGGAACTGGAATGCTTCCGCTAAAGATTGGACTCCAGGGCAGGCCTATCGGGCCCCCACATGTGCTGTGTGCCACATGTGCAATGTTGGGAGGGTAGCAATGACCCACGACGTCACGGAACGCCTTTCATGGGAATTGCAGGCTCCTCTTACTGTACGTCCATCCAACTTCGAGCCGTTCCCTGCAGAGACCGACTGGCAACTGGAACGGGAGAAAATGAAATATATATGCCTGCGGTGTCACGGCGGGCTATGGGTGGATAATCACTATATCCAATTAGACAGGGTGATAACAGAATATAATGACCACTATTTTAAGCCCGCTCAAGACATGTTGAATAAGCTCTACAGCAGTGGGTTGCTTGATAGAGCTGTCTCCTTTGACGAACAATTGGAGATTGAATTCTATGAATTTTGGCATTATGCCGGGCGGAGAGCACGGATGGGAGCCGCCATGATGGCGCCTGGCTATACCTGGTGGCACGGCTTCTACGAGTGCAAGAAGAGATACAATGCCTTCATGGAAGAGGCCCGGAAGCTTTTGTCGACCAAGCAACCTGCCTGCCGGTATCAAGACGTTCCAAACGCTACCGGCAATCCCGAAGTGCCGGCTGAGGTGAGAAAACCATTCGTCCTGGGGCCATAATTTTTTCTAAATAAATCCCACCCACAAGACGATTTTAGATATATTGTAATAAACAATGATGTATTCCTCGGAGCATAACATTGTTTACCCCCCCCTTTTTAGTAAAGGGGGCAGGGAGGATTAGTAATTCATCGCGAGATGCAAGGATGTATGGGGGACGATGTGGAACTATTCCAATAAAAACAGGAGAAGCACATGAAGATTAAAACTGCTCGGCATACATTTTTTATTGTCTCCATTGCTCTGATACTGGTGGTTGGATGGTACGGTTTGATGTCGGCACAGGAGAAGGCAAATTCCTACGATAAGATTTTAATAAGAATCAACGATCTTGAGAAGACTCTTAATATTATTGATGAACTGATTGGCGTTGTTCCTGCTCAACCGATGAATTCTCCTACAGACCAACTCAGGGGGATGCTCATGGGCACAAACTGGATTGATCCAACGAGATTGATCGTCATGGTGTGCGACTTAAACAATGCTCAAACAAGCATGGCTATGCTTGTTCCTTTCCAAAGGCCGAACGAAACCTTCCAAACGGCTTTCAATGCCGTTGCCGGTTCTGACTACTATGTCCTTACACTGCCTCCGGGCGGGACCGTTTCAGATGCCGTCAACGCGGTATTGGTTGATGCCTCCGGGGCCAAAGCCACTGCTTCGTTGTCCGTGGAATTGAACGTCAGGGCACTCTTAAACAAATTCGACGCACAGATTAAGGAAGGACTCAATCAACTGGAGAACTTTTCACAAGGACAGGCAGTTCCTCAGTTCGGTCCAAGGCCTCAAGACATAAAAGGTATGTTACTGGAAATGCTGGATATGGCCGAACAGGTGGAAACCCTTACAATGGGACTCGACCTGGGAACAGATAAATTTACCACATCTTATGAGGCAAAGGCCTTAGGCGGGAGTGAGTTGGCCGGGCTCTTTACGCAGGGTGGCAAGACGTCCTTTTTGGATGCCTACAAACCGAAACAACAGATGAACTTCAGGTCCCGCAGTTACGATATGACGGGCATGCTTAATATGCTCGACAGGTGTTTCGGTAAGTTTTATGAAAGTGCGGGGATCAATTTCGCCGGCATAGCCGCAATTTGCAACAGCTTTACCGGAGAAATGGCGGGTGGTGTCTCCTTTAGCAAGGACAGCTTCGATTTTGAGGCGATCTCCGTCCTTAATGACCTCAAGAGCGCCAGTGTGTTTTTAGAGGAAGTCTATATGCCGTGGATGATGAAATTCGGCCAGGATATGGGCGCGATGATGGCAAAGGATTTGGGTGGAGATGCTGATAATCTCTACGTACAAACGCCGGACAGCACAGTGGATGGTTACAAGGTCATTGGCGTTAAGACCCGGTTCCCCTTTATCGGCATGCCGAACGGGATGCAGACTCCAGGCATGGATATGATGATTAATTCCGAAACGCGCATGACTACAGTCGGCAAGTTTCTGTTGATGGCGTCCAATGATAAGCGGCTAAGTGCACTGATAAAGATTGCAAAGGGGCTAAAGGCAGTGCCTGCAAAAGGCCCTTTTATGACCATGGATATTGATATGACAGGGTATCTTGATTTTATCATGGAGATGATGCCGATGGCTCCGGAGAGTAAGCAGCCCTTACCCAGGATGGGGAGAACTACTTTTTTGGTAGAACTCAAGGATGGACGGGCCAGCGCCGAATGGTCGATGATGACTGATGACATCAAGTCCTTAGTGGCATATTTTAAGAACGTGGCTGTTTCCCCCGCTGGTGCAGGCATAGACGAGAAGATGCCGAATGAAACTGTAACGGAAAGAGAAGTTGAAAAGGACACGTCTGAGGAAGAAAAGCAGATTGATATTGCACGGCATTGGTTTGACCGGGGGATGCTTTTCTCCACATACGGAAACCATAAGAAGGCGATCAGGTATTTTGACAAAGTGATCGAGCTTTCCCCGGAGAACAGTAACGCGTACTTCAACCAGGGGATATCTTATGGGGAAATCGGTGAATATGAAAAGGCAATATCTTCTCTCGACAAAGCCCTTGAGCTGAGCCCTGAAAACGGGTTGTATTTTTATGGGAGAGGGAGGGTTTACTTGCTGTCCGGTGATAAAGATAAGGCGATAGAAGATTTCAAACGTGCTGCAGCTTTGGGTAACAGGGACGCCCAGGATTATTTGGAGAATCAATAACAAAAGGATGATCCGGTAACCATTCCGTGGTCATTCGTTACCTGCGGTCCAGTTCAGGATAAAGCTTTTTCAGACATTCAGGGCAAAGACTGTGGCTGAACTCAGCTTCAGAATGGTCTCGAATGTATGATTCTATCTGGTTCCAATAGCCCTTATCATCCCGTATTTTCTTACAGGAAGCGCAAATCGGAAGCAATCCGCTAAGGGTTTTGACCTCGCCAAGCGCGTCTTGAAGTTTTTTAATAAGTTTTTCTCGCTCATCCGCTGCTTGCTTTCGTTCAGTGATGTCCAGAAAGCTTTCGATCAAGTACTCCCGACCACCCAAGCTTACAGTGCCTACCGTCTTGAGAATCGGCATCTCCTTGCCGTTGCACTTCAGTAATACACGCTCAGAGTTGTCTATGATCTGTCCGAGGTCGGTAATAGGGCACTTACCCTTTTGGGCCGGACAGACAAAACTATGACACACGTGACCTATAATCTGTTCTTTGGGAGCGCCAATCATTTCCGCGGCCATTGGATTGACCCCGGCTATTTTATGAGATTTTGCATCGATAGTCAAAATTCCAACCTGTGCGGAATCCAATATGGTTTTTAACCGTTGTTCACTTTCCTTCAGCGCCTTCTGCGCTCGTTTGCGAGAGTTGACGATGAATTGGGCATAGGAACCGAATATGATAAAAAGACATACGACCAAGGAACGCATCCAGGTTTCATGTGGGTCAGGGTAGAGTATTTCATCAGGGAAGTTGGCATGATCAAATATAAAGGCGTGTACAGCAGCTTCAATGAACCAAAAGAGTCCTCCGAGCCCGATTCCGATAAAGATCAGTTTGTTATTGGCTATCCTTCTATGCTTTTTGTTTTTGTCCCTCATCTTGTGCTTTTTTGTCCCTTGCCTTTTTATTCTTTACGGGTATGGTACAAGATTTCTTTAGCGTTTTTGAAACCTTGCCTTGGTATCCAAATCTTATCTCTTTTGTGGATCCCAATAGGGCGAGAGCTCTCTGAGCCGTTCAATAATGGGAGGAAGTTTTTCGATAATAAAGTCGATCTCTTCTTCAGTGTTGTAAATACTCAGGCTGAACCGGATCGAGCCGTGGGCCGCGGTAAAGGGGACTCCCATTGCGCGAAGGACATGCGACGGCTCTAAGGAGCCTGATGTGCAGGCCGAACCCGACGAGGCGCAGATGCCGAATTCATTCATCATAAGTAGTATGGCCTCGCCTTCCACATATTCAAAGCTTATGCTGGTCGTATTGGGGAGGCGGTGCTCCCGGTCGCCGTTGAGCATGGCATTGGGGACCCGCTTAAGTATAGCATTTTCAAGCTTGTCCCTGAGATATTTGACCCGTTTGTTTTCCTCTTCTATATGTTTTGCAGCCAATTCGCACGCCCTGCCTAGACCGATGATGGAGGCTACGTTCTCGGTCCCGCCTCTCCGCCCTCTTTCCTGATGTCCTCCGATGAGGAAAGGAGAAAACTTGGTTCCTTTTCGGATATAAAGCGCCCCCACTCCTTTGGGACCATGAAGTTTGTGCCCCGAAAGCGAGAGCATGTCTACCGGGACTTGCCGTACGTCTATAGGGATCTTCCCCACAGCCTGAACAGCATCGGTATGTAAGACAATCCCTTGGTCGTGCACTGCCTGAGCAATCTCCTCGATGGGAAAAATGACGCCGGTTTCATTATTGGCCCACATAATACTGACAATGGCGGTGTCACTGGAGAGACTTTTGTACAGATGTTCCGGATCTAAGTTTCCCTCCCGGTCAACGGGCAAAAAGGTTACCCGATATCCGTTTTTGCTGAGATGTTCGCACAAGTTTTTCACAGCAGGGTGTTCCACCCGGGTGGTTATAATATGCCTTCTGTCCGGATGTGACTCAAGGGCTGCGCGGATGGCGGTGTTGTCGCTTTCCGTGCCACAACTGGTCAAGAGGATCTCATCCGGAATCGCTCCGATCAGATCGGCTATCTTTTTGCGAGCCTCTTTTAACTGATGTGCAACCTGACCGCCAAAGCTGTGCATACTCGAGGGGTTTCCATAAAGATCGTGAAAGTAAGGGAGCATCTCTTCCGCGACCTCGGGCGCAACCCGTGTGGTAGCGTTATTATCCGTATAGATCACTTTCATTGCCGTACCTCCTCTACCACCAGCTCTGGTGTAACCAGTTCACGCAGCTTCGATTCCACATAATGTTTCAGCGTAACCTGTGAGGCGACACATGTGGCACAGGTGCCGCGCAGTTTCACAATGACCTTATTCCCCTCAACATCAATAAGTTCTATATCCCCTCCGTCATTCTTAAGAGAGGGCTTGATCTCACGTTCCAATGTCTCCTCAATGAGTTTGATCTTTTGAATATTGGTCAGCCGGGTCGCTTTTTTGCGTACCACATGAGGTATGCCGCGGACCTTATCAATAATCTCTTCTATTCTTTCATGACAGCTTCCACATCCTCCACCTGCCTTGGTATAATCGGTCACATCTTCGATAGTGGCCAGGTTGTTTGCACGAATTGCCCGCTCTATTTCCAAATCAGTGACACCAAAACACTCGCAGACTATCTCTCCTTCGACCTTCTTTTCAGCTTCACCACGATAATAGGCAATCGCCTTTTTTAAAGCATTTTGACCCATTACAGAACAGTGCATCTTTTCTTTTGGAAGCCCCCCAAGGTAACGGGCGATATCGTCATTAGTGACCTTTTCAGCCTCTTCCAGGGTCATCCCCTTGATTATTTCGGTCAACGCGGATGAAGAAGCAATAGCGCTTGCGCAGCCGAATGTCTTGAACTTAACATCCTTAATCCGTTGCTGTTCGTCCAGCTTAAAGGTAAGTGTTAAAGCATCACCGCAAGCCAGCGATCCCTCTTCGCCTATGCCGTCGGGTTCTTCAACCTCTCCGACATTTCGCGGGTGCAAGAAGTGCTCTATAACTTTTTCTGTATATTCCCACATGGCTTATAATTCCCTTTTACGAATGCATCATTAGTAGATAATTCATTTACTATATATTAAGCACTTTGCCAAGCAAGTGAAGGGTGACGGGGGAGAATAAACTAAAAACAGGTTGTCTTTTGCCGATGATAATTAAGATAAAGGTCTCGATAGGGGTCCTGTTGTCTGTTTCACTTAGTGGTGTGAAAAAAAACAGTTCCTGACCGTAAGAACAGATAAGAGACTAATTTATTAAATATTACCATTAAATCCGGTTTTGTTCAAGGGCACATGCGAAAAACCATCTTAATCATATCTTGCGCTCTTTTCCTATTCTCCTCTTGCGTTCCAATGACTACACAGAACAGCGTTAGATCGCAAGGTGAGCCATCTCAAGTAGTTGTTGAAGAAAAGGACACCGTTGTTTCCAAAGAAGGGTCTATGCACGTACCTGTCAAGAAAAGCATAACTGTTAAACGAAAGATCAAAAAAAGCACAACCATTAAACCAGAGACTTCAGTGCAAGAAGTATCCGGGAAGAGCGATCACCGCTATGACTTCGAAGAAAGGGAAGAGATATCTGAAAAAAAGGATAATCGCGGTGACCTCAAGGATAAGATTCAACCGGAGCACGGCAGTAACAGGGGCGAGCCTCCGCAGATAATTCCTCAAGTACAGGGGGCTTCAGAACCGGACGAAATGCCGGTCTCAACAGAGACGTCTGATGAAAAAAGCAAAACAACCGAGAAAGAAGATGAATTTGATGGAGCCAGCCAAGACTATCTACGGCAAATATTTGTTGATCCGGAACGGTCTTCTGCGAAAAGCGTTATAATTAAAAAGATCGATGGTACAAAAAAGAAGCCTTTAAAGATTCAAATAGACGATCTTCTGCGCTACAGGTGGTTTTCATGCACTGAATCGAATTATGGCTGGGAATGGAAGTTCTTGCCTGAGGGGGCATTAAAGTCTATTGCGTATGTTCGCTATATGGATGAAGACCCCGCAATTTACGGGTCCTATAAATATGCAGCGAACGTTATAATGGTCAGACTTGAGGGTAGGGCTTGTAACTATAAACCATACTACGTTAACAAGTGGGTCCCCCTTGTGCTTTACCCGATTAAGACTGGTCAAGACAGAAGGTCCTGGTGGGGGAATTTTTTTGTACCGATAGAAGATTAAATAGTGCCTGAACGACAAGTCCCGTTCAGGCAAAAAACCGAATATCGAAACTCGAAACTCGAAACAAGTTCGAATACCCGCCTGCCATTGCAAGGCACGAGCGGGCAGGTCAAATTTTCCAATGTTCAAAACAAAATCTTCGGTATTTGCGTCGTTTAGAGCATTTAAACATTCGAATTTAGAATTTGTTGAGCGCTGACGCTTCACTTCGTGCCGGATTTAGTGTTTCGGATTTCGAATTTCAAAAGTAAAATTTGACGGTTTTCGTTCAGGAGCTAATAGGGAACAACCTTATAAATAGGTTGTCACTTCCTTGGTTCTGTCTGTTTTGTTTTGGCCTGATCGCCGATCCGGCATGACTTCCTCAGTCATGTAGAAATACCCAGTTTCGGCAAGATATATAGCTGAAGCGCCAGCCATACAACGATAATAGCCACAACGAACAAAAAACTTTTCATGGTTTCCCTCAACTATCCATCTTCTCTTGTCTGACCAGGTCTTTATAAGATTCCCATATTAGGCACTGTGCCCTGTATTTACAGTATACATTTGGACTCTTGCACTCCACCCCGTGTTGGAAACATTCAAGACAATAGCCTATATCAAATTGTTCACATGTTACAAAAATATCTCTGTCTCTATGAAATGAACAGGTCATGATTTCATAATTATTCTTTCTCTAAAGTTTTAAGAAGCTTAAGTCCTTTTTCAGCCGCATCCTGCTCCGCCTCTTTTTTACTTTTTCCAATTCCCTCTGTTGATATATCCGATCCAACGGTCATTCGAACCGTAAAGGTCTTGTCGTGCGATGGTCCGTCTTCACTTATGACTTCATAGAGTGGTATTATTTTAAAACGAAACTGGGCATTCTCCTGCAATCTGCTTTTAAAATCTTTTTTTATCAGCTTTAGGGCCAGTGAATTTACCCGCTCGGCAAAAAGTGACTCTATTACCTTTGAGACGGAATCTATCCCTCCGTCGAGATATATGGCCGCAAGCACTGCTTCAAGGGTATCGGCCAAAATAGATTTCTTTTCATAGCCGTGGGCAAGGGCCTCCCCTTTTCCAAGCATCAAATGCGATCCCAGGGAAAGCTCTTGGGCGACATCCGCCAACTGAGTTTCATTAACTATAGCGGCACGCATTTTCGACAGATCGCCTTCATTCATTTCAGGAAAACGTATCATCAAGAGATGACTTATAATTAGGTCTAAAACAGAATCTCCTAAAAACTCCAGCCTCTCATTGTTTGTGAGCGAGAAGTCGCTTTGTTCATTAACAAAAGAGCTGTGTCTCAAGGCTTCTTGCATGAGCTCTATGTTATTGAATTTGTATTCAAGACTATGTTCAAGAGAAGCAATGTTTGTAGCGATCATATGTACTATCCTATAAAAGAATGAAAGCCATTAATGAGGTTTCTTCAACTCTTTTAATGATATTTGTTGCATATGTCAAGGAAGGGTCTCGATTACCGGACACCCCATGAAGTGTTCTGGGAGGCGGCCCGTGGTGCACTTGCAATTTGAATTCACCCACCCATCCGGGGGTGGCCATTCCCATGTGCCTAAGTCGTAAAGGGCCTTGGAAATGCGTCCGTACATTGGCAACACAAACCGGTATGATCCCGCCAACGGCGGGACTTAAGGATCAAGGTCTATTATCTGTCAAAGAGTTGTGGGTGAACACTTGTCCCCCCATAGTTCTTCAACGAAGGCGGATTCACTATCCGGCTACGGCCCGATAGGCTTTGTGAAACGCCCAGTGCGGACCCGCACGCTGGGTGTTGTGGGGGCCGGGGGAAAAACTCCCGGCTACCCGATTAGAAATTTCTATTGATTCCATCTCCCACATCTAGGGTCTGTGTCTATATTTGTATGATTTTTTATATAGTTATTATAATCCGATTCAACATGCCCGCAACAACTTATCCAAAAATAGAGCTTAATTTCTTCTTTTAACCCTATTTTTTGTTGTTTTGTGTACCCGCCGCCATGCTGTAGCTCTTTTGCTTTTCTAACGCCTTTATTACTGTAGTAGTAGTTCTCACTACGTTTAGGTTCAACCAGTCGTGGCGCAGATGATGTAACTAATAGACCATTTTCTGGTATTTTATGTACGAGATAACCATCTTCAATGGGAAGCTGGGGAGCATCTTCAACATTATAATGTACGCATACCCAGCCGCGATATAGTTCAGGGAAGTAGTATCTATCACCTTTTGGTGGGTAAAACAAAGCGCATCCCGAAATATAAATAAAAGTCCATAGCATAAGAGCTAAAAAAATCAAATTTCTTTTCATCATCATTATTCCTAAATTTCTAATGGGGAGCTAACGCGCATTTTGTCCTCGATAACGGGACTCTGAGGAGGCTGGTTATCGGGGGAAGAGTTGGGGACGTCCCCTTTTTGCCCCCAAAAATGTCGTTCTAAGCCCAAAATCAGGCCACATTTTAGCACTTTCCCTTTCGATGTCAACTACTTGTCTCGGCCCGACCCCATTTGTCACAGCTTAACCCCACGGTCTTCCTTAGGTATTCATAAGTGCCTCAAAGTAGGCGGGAACCTTTGCTGTAAAGGTCATCTTCTCTTTTGAATAGGGATGCACTATTGTAATGGAGGCCGCATGAAGCGTAAGCCTCTTAATGCCCTTTCCCTTTTCTCCATACTTCGTATCTCCAACTACGGGGCAGCCTTTTTCCGAAAGGTGGACCCGGACCTGATTTTTTCTACCTGTAAGCAGATCTATTTCAAGCAGACTGTACGTTTGTGATTCTCTCAGAACTCTATAGCCGGTCTTGGCAAGCTTGCCTCTTGCAGGATCATCAACAGAATACATTCTATGCGCACGGTTTTCTGCAAGATATGACGTAATGACGCCCTGTTTCTCCGGTAACCTTCCATGCACTACGGCATAGTACATCTTTTGAAACCGCCGCCACTCTTCCTGAAGATAACGCTTGGCATGGGGAGTTTTGGCAAACACGGCGATGCCGGAAGTATCTCTATCCAGACGATGCACGATAAACACCCGGTGTCTTGATTTCTGGTTCCCTTTCCGGACGTACTTCGTCAAGAGATAATACGCTGTATTCTCTCTGACTTTGTCAGTGCTCACGGTTAGAAGACCGCTCACCTTATCCACAACCAGGATATCACGATCTTCATAGAGAATAGTAAGCCCTCTGGGCTGATACCTTTTTGGTGGGCGTTTAAAGTGGTTTTGACTGTCCCGCATAATGTTCACTCAAGACGTTCGGAGGGTCCGACCCGCTATCACAAACGGATCGTTACAATCAGCGTCTCCACGTCACTCGGAGGATGTTCTCTTCCTCGGCGTAATGAAAATCGAACTCGCCCCGATAGGCATTGTGCACCTCCTCCCCGGCGCCCCGCGCCAAGTGCGGGTCGGTAAAGGTGATCACGACGCCATCCTCCTGTTCTGTCGCCTCCATGATGCGCTTGAGAGGATGTTCTGCCTGCTCTTTTTTCTCAAAGTTGCGGATCAAGTGCATGATTTCGTCTTTATGCTTGACAAAAAACTCGCCGCTCAAGCTGAGAAAGCCAGCGGGGACTTTGTCATGAATCCTGTGGCAGGCAGGGCACATCTCCTCATGAGCATCACTTGGTCTTTGGGCCCAAGTCCACCTGCCCTCATGCACCACAGCGCCGCATTCAGGACACACCGTGGGTTCCGGCAACTTGCGCTTCGATTTGTAAGTATCGTGCACCCATTCCCGCAGGAGTCGGTCCCTTTTACTTTGGTGAAGATAATCTCTTTTCTTCCGTGGTCCCGTCATGACTTCCTCTCTATAGTCAGGAAATTGATTTGGAGTTAATTCATCGGCAAATTCGAGAGAGCGTTTCGTTCGCCCGCTCTGAGTAAGCACTCTTTTTTTCTGTCTCGCCAGCCCGCCTTCATGCCAATCAACGACATCGTGTGCATTGATCTCAATTTTTCTCCCTCGCCCCCCGGCCTTGCCAGTCACCCGGTGATAGGTGATAATAAGTTGCTTTCGAGCCGCCGGGCGGAAATAGATCGTCAGCCCGATTAGGTTGCCATTATTTATAATAATATCATGGTGGCAGAAGCCGTGTCAAAGGAACATTTTTTCAGGGTAATGTATCATATCTTGTGTCATTTACGGTACTATTCATGGTGCACTTGCAATTTGAATTTACCTTCGACCGGACAGTTTATTTGTTCCCCACAGCCATTCATATTTTTATTTACTTGATAATAAAAAGGTGATAAAATAAAGTATTTAGTTAAATTTATTACTATTTCTATAGCTATGGACCTTCAAAAAGACCAGTTAATCGATAATAAATATTTGATCCAGGATAAACTTGGTGAAGGCGGTATGGGCATAGTTTATAGTGCTATCAATACCGAGGATAATCAGAAAGTAGCTATTAAATTCCTAAAGCCGGGGATTACGTCATCTCACCTGGAAGACATCATAAGGTTCCGCAGGGAAGTTCAAATAGTAAGCAAATTTAGTCATCCCCATATCATTAAATTTTATCAAGCCGGTGATTACCAAAACATTCCCTATCTTGTTGCAGAGTATTTAGAAGGTATTTCCATGTCTGAATTATTAGAAACAGGGAAAACCTTTAGTGTTGATGAAAGTGTATCTATTATAAAACAAATGGCGGAGGCCCTGAGCTACGTCCACAGTAAAGAGATAATTCATAAGGATATAAAGCCTGGAAATATATACTTAAAAAAAGATAACAATCATTATGACGTAAAGTTACTGGATTTCGGCCTATCCCATATCATGGAACTCAGTGAAATAATAGATAAAGAAGAGATTGCGGGCACATTTGGATATATGAGCCCCGAGTCTACCGGAGTAATAAAGAAATCTATTGACGAACGAAGTGACCTATATTCTGTAGGTGTCGTGTTCTATGTCTTATTAACAGGTCAACTGCCGTATAAGACAACCACTGTTGGCCATTTGTTACATCAGATTATCGCATTAAATGTAACCCCCGTCAGGATGAAGAACCCAAATGTTCCATTAGTCCTGGAAGAAGTTGTTGATAAGTTACTTAACAAAGAGCAAGAGGTCCGTTACCAGAGCGCACAGGGGTTATTATATGATCTCAATCGCTATTTAGACGGCGATCAAGATTTTAATATAGGTGAGCGGGATCCAAAGAGGAAATTGACTTATCAAACCAAATTAATTGGCAGGGAAAAAGAAATCAATATTCTTAAGGACTATATTAATACAGCCAGGGCACATAAGGGCAGGATCGTTTTTGTCAGCGGGGAGCCCGGGGTCGGAAAGACAAGACTAATAAGAGAAATAAAAGAATATGCTTATAGACTGGGGCATAAAAGAGGCGGTTTGTTTATTGAAGGGCACTGCATTTCTCAGGGAAATAAAGTGCCTTATCAACCCATTAAGAATGCACTCGATGAATATATAAATAAAGTAAGAAATTTCAAACCTGAATTAAAAGAACGATTAATCAACAGACTCAAAAGGGAAGTCGGAAATTTGGGGGGGTTGCTCGTTAAACTTAATCCCCGCATGCAGGAATTGTTAGGTGACGTTCCTGATATAGTAGCTTTAGATCCTGAAAAGGATAACCTGCGTTTCATTTTAACCCTCTCAAACTTCATATGTAATCTTGCCGAGGAAGGGCAGGCCTGTATTCTATTGATTGATGACCTACAGTGGGCAGACGGCGGCACCTTGCGCCTATTAGCGCAGCTATCAACAAACATAGATAAATCAAGCTTGGTGATTATTGGAACCTATAGAGATACAGAAGTAGATGACACTCATGGTCTAAGCAAACTGAAACAGAGTATGCTGAAGACCGGCGACATTTTTACAGAGGTCAAATTACAGCCGCTTACTCAAGAAACATTAAACAAAATGATCGCAGGTTTACTGGCCGAAAGAGAAGACCTTGCCCAGGAATTGTCAAAATACGTTCTGGAGAAATCCGGCGGGAATCCATTTTTTGCCATCACCCTTTTACGTGAGCTTGTAGAACAGAAGGCAATAGTATGGAAAGATGGAGAGTGGCAGCAGGATTGGGAGCGGATTGATAGCATTAAGATTTCTTCGAGTATGAGTGTTGTTGATATCTTGTTGTTACGCATGAAGAAGATTCCAGCAAATCTGCGCGCCTTATTGTCTATGGCATCCACTATCGGGAAAGATTTTAATGTCGAAATATTATATGACGTCATGGAACGAGATAAAGCAGATATCGTAGAGTGGATAGACGACGCCCGCCAGCTACAGATATTAGACTTGTCAGAAACAGACAGTGAAAAGCTTCAATTTGTCCATGAACGTATGCGGGAAGTATTTTATGGAGATATGTCTGATGAAGAGCGAAAGCAGAATCATCGGAAAATAGGGAAAGCTATAGAAAGGCTGGGCAGTGAGCAAGATGAAGAAGCGTACATCTACGATCTCGCGCATCATTTTATGGAGGGGGAAGATTCAGGAAAAGGGCTGCAATATGCCTTGGAAGCGGGATGTAAAGCGAAGGCTAATTACGACGCCCAAGGATCAATCAAATATTATTCTTATATAAGAAAGATACTTAAGAAAAAAAATGACAGATCAAATGTATATATTAACGCGCTAAGAAATTTAGGTGAATTATATAGATTGACAGGAAGATTTGACGAGGCCTTAGAATCTTTTGATGATTGCAGGCGTCTTATTCCTAAGAAAAACAATTTGCTAATAGCAGAGATATTGTCGAAATCAGGGGATGTTTTATGGGAAAAAGGTGAAGGAGATCGGGCCATAGAAGTTTTGGCACAGGCATTGAAATTACTTGGAGTGAAATTACCTCACAATATCATTGCTGTCGGAATAGGAATTCTGATCGAATCGGTTATACAGACACTTCACACAGTGTTCCCTGGGATATTTAGAATAAGGGAACACAAATATAACCAGAGAAAAGAGATCATAGTTCATATTCTTGTGCGAATTGCTTATTTCTATTACTTCACGGATATTACCAAATGCTTTCATCTTGCCATGAAATATCTTAATATGGGCGAGCAGATGGGACCCTGCCGCATTTTGAGCAACATATACGCAACGCATACGGTTATTTGGGCCGGCGTTGCATGGGCAGGCCGGGCTAAAAGAGATGGGGAATTAGCTGTAAGAATTGCTCACGACCTAAATGACAGGGCCGCAGAAGGCAGCGCGTATGCCTATTATGCTGTTTCTACATTCTGCAACCGTGATATTGAAGAAGCTTATAAATACACACTAAAGAGCATAAAGATTTTAAGGGGAATCGGTGAGTACTGGGACATTGGAATGGCAATGTACTATTTAATGGCCTGCGGAATCTTGCGTGGAGAAAAATTTGACAAATTACTTAACCAGGTCGAAGAAACCATTCAAATTGCGCAGTATGCGAATAGCCTTCAAACCCTCGGATGGAGCCTGTATAACAAAACACGTGTCCTTGCTTTAATCGGAGATGAAAAGCTTAAAACTGAAGCAATTCAAGCTGGTGAAGACGGCCTAATGCAGTTACGGAAAGCAAGGGATAATGTTACGTTTCTGCAAGGACTATCATATCTGGCGTTTGCCCACCTTAGAGCAAAAAATTATGACAAGGCTATTCAACTCACAGAGCAAATGGCTGAGCTTTTTCCAACACACAACAATAAAGCTGGTTTCATACTTGATGTTTTTCCTATCAGTGCCCATATATATCTCGAATGCGTATGTAATATACCTAACCTCACAGAAACCGAAAGAAGAAGGTATTTGAGACGAGCCAGGTATTTTTGTAAACGATCACATAGCTTGCAAAACAAGTTTCCATACATTCGTTGCTATTCATATCAGGTAAACGGGACCCATGAATGGCTTGCCGGTAATAAGGAAAAGGCAATGGAAATCTGGGAGCAAGGCATAAAGTATACAAGGAAAAACACCAGAGATATATATCGCTTGGCTTCTATGCTTTTGGAAAGGTCATCATTTCTTATTAATGATAACAGGCTTTCACATAGAGAAAAATCGGACAGCGATCTCTTAGAAGCTAAAGAAATTTTCAAAAAACTCGGGGCACGGCTGGATTATCATCGGGCTTGTGCGTTGTTGGGCGAAAAGGAGGAGGTTAGCGAGGACCATATGGAAGGAATGGCGCCTTCGCCTCAGGAACGTCTTGGGTTAGAACGAAGGATGTCAACAGTATTGAATACAAGCATTGCTATTAGTTCTCTTCTTGCTTTAGATCAACTATTAGAGAAAATCATGGATGCCACCATAGAATCCGTTGGTGCGGAACGGGGAGTCCTTCTACTTTATCCGGAAGACGATAGGAATAAACTTGAGATAAAGGTCATGAGAAATGTTGAACAGGAAGAGGTAGAAGGCAGGGAATTTAAGATAAGTGAAAGTATTATTTCACAAGTTGAACGGGGAAAAACCCCCTTATTGATAGATGATGCAAGCACGAATATTGATTTAAAGAACCAGATGAGCATAATGCAATCAGGATTGAAATCAATATTATGTGCCCCCATATTAGCTCAAGGAGAATTAATTGGTGTAATTTACGTTGATAACCACTTGGTAAGCGGATTATTTACTGAGGAAGACTTATGGGTTCTAAATATAATTACAAATCAGGCGGGGATATCAATTCAGAACGCGCGGTTATATAAGGAGGCTGTAAGAGATGGTTTGACTAACGTATATAACCGCTCATTTTTTGAAAATTGTTTAATAAAGAAAGTAAATGAAGCAAAAAGTAAGAAAACGAATCTTAGCTTTATGATTATTGACATAGATTATTTTAAACAGTTTAATGATAGGTACGGACATCAGGCAGGTGACTTAGTATTAAAGTCAGTATCTAAAAAAATAGTAGAAGAGATGACAAGCAGCGCTGTGATTGCCCGGTATGGAGGTGATGAGTTTGTAGTTATTCTCCCTGACGCGGATTTAGAAGAGTCACGAAAAGCTGCGCAGAAGTTAAACGAAGCCGTGAACTCATATAGGCTTCTCTATAGAGAAGAAGATAAGGAATATGAACTGCAGGTTACTCTAACTATTGGAGTAGCAAAATTGAGAAATGGACAAGACAACCTGCAATTAATAAAGAGTGCTGATAGGGCGCTCTATAAGGCCAAGGAGGCAGGGAGAAATCGTGTAGCTGTTTTTGATGATAATGCGGAATAAGTTATACCGGTGCTGCGCCGGTGTAATGGGCGCCCCGTTTGTCTTTTTCTACTTTTGTCGGCGCATACTTTCCCAATTTACGGTCGAACCTATGTTAGGGTTGAAACCGGGGTCCATGCTAAAGACATAATTAGAACCGTCGGTCCAGGCGGTATCACATCCTGTAGGAAGGTCTACGTTCCAGTTATTGACAGGGTCTGGCGGCGCATGGGGTCAAACCTTGATCTGTGATTTAAGTTGTTCGTATTTATGTCCCATCGCATCGGGTTTGTTAATCCTTGACCTCGCTAAATGTACTCGGCGACTTACAGCAGAATAGCTGAGACCAAAAAATTTTCCGATCTCTCTATTTGTATACAGCCCCGTCTCCCACAAAAAATGTAGCAAAATGTCCCGAACAATTTTGTCCTTTTCTGAAATTCTTACGCTTTCTCTGAATTCGTCAATATTACAATTCAAAATGGTTGCCGCTTTTTTCAAAAGATCTGCCGGGTCTTTATCTTTAAGTATGCTGCTTAGCTGAGGGAACTCAGCATCAGCTTTTTGCGATAAATACTTATATTTGATTTGATCCAAAAAATTCTTCGTACCATATACAAAACCATGCCGCAGGTCTTCCCATACTTGCTTTTCCTCTTGGGAATATCTCTGAACCTTTTCCCTGTATGCTTTGTGCCGTTCCTCTCCATCAAACCGGGACAGGATCAACTGCGTATCAAGCCACGAAGGAGGCCTTCGCTTATAGGCATATGCTCGATAGCTGCTCCAGCGGTAGCCGGCGAGACGATCAACAAGACCGGCCCGCAGGGGATTGCGGTGAATATAACATGAAAGCTGCGTAAGGTACGCATCATTTTGCACCAGAATACTTTTGTAGCGCCCCTGAAAAAGATGCCCACTGCGGAAATGTCTCAGATTAAACCGCCGAGTATAAGTAGTCCCCAGCCATTGCATGCTCTTTGAAAGATTCGCTTTGTTGGTTCGCAGCAGGAGGTGGTAATGGTTGTCCATTAGAACATAGGCAAAAATGCTAATTTCAAATCGCTCAGACATTTCGCCCAAGGCTTTCAAAAAGGCAACCCGATCGTCATCGAGAACAAATATGTCTCGCTGATCATTTCCTCTTGATAGTATGTGATACAAGGCTCCTTCATATTCTATGCGCAACGGTCTGGCCATAAACTTCAACTATCAAAGGAGGGTGATAAATGTCAACAACTTTAATCAATGATCAAGGTTTGACCCCATTGTTCCTTCTTTGAAGCTAAATTAATTTTTCTGACGACATCAATATGTAGATTAGTATGGCTGTCGATACGCTCAGCCTCATTAGTATGGGTAGATGCTTCATCAACCTGGCCAATGGCTTGATAAATTGCAGCAAGACAAAGATGGGCTGTATGTTCCATCGGTGGGGCAGCATATTTCAACTCTTCTTTAAACATTTTAATTGCGGTTGCAAGGTCTCCTTCATCAATTGCTATCATACCGAGGTCAGAGCGGGCACCTGTTATTCCAATGTCCATAGCAATTGCTTCTTTGAACAATTTCTTTGCCTTATCAAACTTTTGTTCACTGTAATAAGCATCTCTAGCCTTACCATAAATTGTCAAGGCTTTATCTTTTTCTGAAACCCTCCCCCCAAGTATTTCTTTGACATCGACTGTAGCATTCTCCCACCACCATTCAAATTGTTCTGATAATACCTCAATAGTCTTATTCCGTTGCTCTTCCGTTAAGACCGAAGAATCTAAATGATTAATAGATAGACCAAACTTTTCATAATTGGCGGGTGTCCATGTGCACTTATAGAAAAAATCTCTAGGTACAAATTGTAAGACCAAGGCTTCAATAAGAATTATTGAATTTGCCCCGATCGGTCCATATTCGCTCTCACTAGTCTTACCGATTCCAAGTCTAACTATAGTATAACGCCCAGGGGGAATAATCATGTGCTCACTGGAGCGTTGATAATCACTTATTTTCATGATGTATTTATTGTCTTGATAAAAAGCATCAAATACAACCTCCATCGCCATAGGGATATCAGGTTCTTTTACAAGGCTTTCATCAAAATTCTTATTGATTATTTTATTCAATGCTTCTTCAGCATCTCTATCATTGAGCCGACGATTATCGCTTTTGTAGTTTTCATCGATAATAGCAGTCAACGGTTCGACAGCGCGAGAATCTTCAATCTCACCTAATGCCCATATCGTCCAATAAATCTCCTCATTACTTTGATCTTTGAGGGCGGAAATTAATGGTTCAACTGCTCTATAGTCTTTAAAGCTACCCAGCGCCCATGCTATTTTGTCACGGACATCTCCCTTTTCATTTGTAAAAGCTATAATTAACGGTTCAATTGCTTGAGAATCACCAATTTCAGTGAGTGCTTCTACGACGCCGTATTTGACAAAAAAATGTTCATCCCTGAGGGCAAGAATCAACTGCTCAATGGCTGGTGCTGATTCCGGCGAAAACTGCCACCTATTCCGAGAATAACTTTACCACTTAACACCCCATCCAATTCCCTTGTTGACAACAATACCAAAGTGGCAGGTTTGCGTCAATTATTTGCGTAAATTTTTCTTACAGAATCTCC
>JBDRFJ010000229.1:0-2196 GCA_043818915.1 Pseudomonadota bacterium
TGTCGGAGTGGAAAGAGCCATTTTCCCTTTCTCGTAGGCATCAACAATAGCTTTTTCTTCCTTGTCGTATTTCATATGTTAGCCCTTCCGTTTTAATGAGGATATCGATTTGGGTCAGTAGTGACTGTAAACCATCCGCTGGAGTGTTTGGTGCCCCGCAATGCGGGACTCTTGCACCCGATCAGAAACCAAGTCGGAACGACTGCCAACAGGCAAGGATGTCTCTCTCTTAGAACGAAAATCAATTACTTTTTCGTCGTGGATTTCTTTTCCCTATTGACAACGGGAGGCCTTATAAGTGTTAGCCACCTTTTCTATTTTCAAAATGTCCGATGTCATGGGCTGACCCCTCTAATTAGGCAGCACGTCTGCCCGGGATTAGGTAGCGGAAGCCGAATCTCGAGATCTCGTCGATAAGAGCGAGCTCGGAAAACCGGGAGGCAAGGTCACAGAGCGTGGACTTCGCAAGCGCATCCAATGCAGCTTGATCATTGGGCTGCTGGAGATGTATGCCCTGAAACTCGACGATGAGCGCCGTGTTGGCTGGGTAGACTTTTGTTGCCTTCGCCTCGATCGCCGCGCGGATCTGGCAGAAGGTTATCTCGACGGCATCAGAGTGATCGACGCACTCGCCCAAGGTCTCTGCGATGAACCCTGAGTCCGGGTCTCGCCTTAGTGGCGGACCGGTCAAGGGGGCGTGACCGTATTGCTCGAGGTGCTCGCGGCGGAGGCGATCCTGGTACCCTGCCTCACCGTGAAGTGCCTGAGTAATCTCAAAGTAGCAGAGCGTGGAACCCGACTCATCGACGAGAAGGGCGTCGTAAGACTCGTTACCGATGACCGGCTGAAATCGAACGTCGCTGCGCTCAGGGAAGAAGAGCAGGGCATAGTTCGCGAGCGGCCAGATCTCTTCAAGGAGCTCTTTGAGGTAAAGTGCGCTCCGGCGCCGTAAGGCACTCTTGCCTTCGGCAGTCTTGCCAAACTCGCCATGAACCCGTTGCACCCATTCGTAGAGTTCGCGTGCAACTCGCGGCCGCTCTATATAGCTCTTCATGATGTTCGGCATCATGACCTGCCTGTTCACCTGCCGATTAACGGCTGGGGTCAGCGGCCGCTTAGAGTGAAGCGACGATAGGAGCGCAGCTCTTGCGGTCCGTTTCCCACCCTTTGTTAGCGAGTTTTCCTTGTCGTACTTTCGTCTTTTGGTATTCTGACAGCCTCAATCAACACGCCAGTTGATACAAAGCTGGATGGGATCTCGACGTTTATCTCTACTTCTTCTCCATGTGTGGAACCACCGAACTCGTACCGTCGGGTTCTCTTTAGGTCGGCTATTTTTGCCACAACAAAATAATCTGGCCCATAAAAATAACGAAGTGAATGGAGCATGATTTCTTCTCGCTTTCCCTCAAAAAAGTGTTTCACTTGCGCATCGGAGACAGCCAGCTTGAAGCGAACCGCTGTTTTATTTATGAAAAAGTTTTCTCCAAGAGGACATAAAAATTCAACGACAATGCCACGGTTTGTTCTTTCGATATCTTCCAAATATCCTTTGAATAGTATGGCTCGTTCTGCGTAATTCTCAAAAAACTTCTGTAGTTCATAGGTGAATGCTGTAGTCTGTAAGTTCTTGGGCGGAAAGTAGATTGAATTGTGCTTTTCTGAAACCTGATCAGATATCCTTTTTAACTTTGCTTCTTCTTTGCGTATTAGCTCTTTCCTCTCTGATTCTTTTTTTGCTTGCCGTTCTTCCCAGGATGGCCCACAGCTTGTGGCTGAGAATACAAGACTAAAAAGTATTACCAAAATAATCCTACTCTGGAACGACCTTGGTTTTTGGTATTGTCTATCCATTCTCCAGTCCTTCTTTCTCGCTAACATTATTTTTTATGCTGCTTCTACATTTTCTTAATTCTTAAACCACTAAAGGGTCTCTTCTACCCCCAAAGGGTCGAATTTCAAGCTATTTTTCCCTCAAAGATCGTTCTAAACAATATTATATAGAATGGAGATAATAATTTAGCTGTTTGAAATAAACTTTTTAAAATCCCTCCCCACCTCCCTTTTCCAAAGGGAGGAGAAAAATTTCCCCCTTTTGACAAAGGGGGATAGAGGGGGATTAGATAACGTTTTTCAAAGAGCTAAAGTGTTACAAGTTTTTTTTAATCCGAAAAGAACTTATGAAAAATGGGGTGA
>JBDRFJ010000230.1:0-12779 GCA_043818915.1 Pseudomonadota bacterium
CCCAATGATTAAAAGAGTGATGATTTTGGCAAACTCCAGTCGGGATAGACCCTCCTTCCGTTTGCCAAAAATGTATATCTGGTTCATCAACATTATATCATTTTCTTTCTTATTGCCATATGGCACAATTATAGGCGGGACGGAGAACGCTGTATCGGGGCAAAAGATGCCTTTTCTGGATGGACACTGACTATTTTCTCAAGAGATAAAGAATCAAGCTCAGTATAACACTGATAATGATACTGGTAGTAATCGGAAAATAGAACTTAAAATTTTTCTTTTCGATGATGATATCCCCGGGGAGCCGGCCTAACCATGGAATCTTCGGCCCGAGGACCAAAAGGATGCCGACACCCACTATGACGATACCGGCAAATATAAGAAGTTTTCCAATGTTAGGGTTCATGGGTCAGTTGCGGGTTACGAGTTGCGGGTTAAGCAGGGGAAGCAATGAAAAGCTATAAAGATCTTACAATGGATCAGGTAGCAAAAAAACAGATTCACTCAATACGTGGAGATGGAATAGAGATAAAACCCGTAACACGTAACCCGCAACTCGCAACCCTATTTGTTGTCCCGATAATCTGTGTTCATCTGTGTCCTAATTTAGGGCCCTTGTCTCTCGTTGTCAAGTAAGGATATATAAGGTTCTCGTTTGATTTGCAATCGTGATAAAAATACCGTATTTTATCAATTTTCACATCTTGCGGCCTTTCCAGGCGTGACTCATGGTATATTTACCCGGCACGGCGGCTACAGCGACGGCAAGTTCAAGGGATTGAATCTAAGTTATGATGTGGGAGATCTTAAAGAGAATGTCCGAAAGAATCGCGCCTTAGTTAACGATGTTATGAACATTCCGGGTATGCTCTCAGTGCGGCAGGTTCACGGAAATACGGTAAGAGTCTTTTCACAACAAGACGAGCCGGACCTAAAGGAACATGAAGCAGACGCCATGATCACTGATGCGCCCGGTTATCTTCTTCTGGCAAAGGGCGCCGACTGTCAGCTAATTCTTGTCTTTGATCCGATCAAAAACGTGGCGGCAAATATTCATTCGGGATGGCGGGGAAGCGTTCAAAACATCGTCGGCAAGACCATCTCGGTCATGAAGGAGGTCTACGGATGCCGTCCCGAAGACTTAATGTGCGGAGTAGGCCCTTCCTTAGGGCCATGTTGCGCGGAGTTTGTAAATCACTCCGAGGAACTTCCACCTTCATTTAAAAAATACGAGGTATCTTCCAACCATTTTAACTTCTGGGCAATCAGCCGGAAACAACTGGAAGGATCCGGAGTCTGTCCGGACAATATTGCTGTAAGCGGCATCTGTACCAGATGCAATACTGATCAGTTCTTTTCATATCGCAACGAAAAGATCACGGGGCGTTTTGGGGCGGTCATAGGCTTGATGGCGTCGTAAAAAGTCCAATCTACTGCGTTGTAGTAGTTTTTCAGGCATTCGACATACCATGTGTATGCCTTCATACCTGAAAAACTCCTACGCCTTGTATATTGACCTTTTTACTTAGCCATCCTTTATCAAACTCAAGACTTTTTACGAAATCATCAGAATTGAGGTTATGAAAAAAGATATCAAGGAATTCATCGAAAACCTTTCGAGTGAAAAAGGGTATTCTCCCAATACGTGTCGGGGATATAAAAACGACTTGATGGAATTCCGCAATTATCTTACCGAGTCCAATCTCCCCCTTGACCCTCAAAAGATCGACGGTCTTGTAATCCGATCTTATCTCGGTTTTCTTCACAAGAAAGACAAAAAAACCAGCATAGCTCGCAAGCTATCGGCCCTTCGGTCCTTCTTCCGGTTTATGTTAAGGATTGGTAGACTTAAGAAAAATCCCTCAGAAGGAGTTCTGACACCCAAACGAGATAAGACCATCCCGGATTATTTGTCGGTCGACGATATGTTTCGCCTCTTAGACATACCGCAGAAGGATACGATCCTGGGTAAAAGGAACCAGGCCATCTTAGAGGCCCTCTATTCCACAGGTGTCAGGATTGCCGAGCTTGCCGGGCTCAATATCTCCAACGTCGATTTTCACTCAGGGATCATACTGGTCCTAGGGAAGGGAAACAAGGAGCGGCTGGTTCCCATAGGGGAAAAAGCCCTTTCCGCTATAAAACGGTACCTGGCAGAACGAACTAAAAAGGAGGGAAAACCTTCTCTTGACAGCCCCTTGTTCATAAACAACAGGGGAGGACGGCTCACTACACGATCCATGGCCCGTATACTGGAAAATACCTTAAAACAGTCCGGGTTGATGCACCTTATCAGTCCGCACGGTATTCGACACACATTTGCCACCCACATGCTCGATGCCGGAACAGACTTAAGAGCCCTTCAGGAACTCCTCGGACACGCGACATTGTCCACCACACAGCGATATACCCATGTAAGCATCGACAGATTAATGGAAATATATGACAAGGCACATCCAAGAAGCGGAGGAAAATAAATGACAGCAAACAACAGTATGAACTTCAGAGGGACCACCATTTTGGCGGTCAGACATAAGAATAACGTGGCGGTAGCCGGAGACGGCCAGGTGACACTGCATAACACAGTCATGAAACAAAAGGCCGTAAAGGTGCGGAAGATCTTTAACGGCAACATTATAGTTGGGTTTGCCGGAGCGACCGCAGACGCATTGAATCTGTTCGAAAAATTTGAAAAAAAACTGGAACAGTTCAGCGGAAACATAACCCGCGCCGCCGTGGAACTGGCAAAGGACTGGCGAACGGACAAGTATCTGAGGCGACTGGAGGCCATCCTGATAGCGGTGGATAAAGACCATCTGTTCTTAATATCGGGAAACGGTGATGTCATTGAACCGGATGAAGGTGTGCTGGCAATAGGCTCCGGCGGGAGCTACGCACAGGCAGCGGCATTGGCCCTGATTGGGCATACCGATCTGGACGCCCGGACTATTGCGGAGATCGCAATGAAGATCGCGGCAAGAATTTGTATCTATACAAATGAAGCGATAACGGTCGAAGAACTATAGTGTTTAGGAAAAACTACTGTCCATGAAAAATAAAAGATTACCCAAAAAGATGATAATAGGCGGCATAGCCGCATTGATTACTATCTCCGGCATCTTGCTGCTTGCCTACCCGGACTATTCTTCATTTGAAAAAACAATGGCTTCTCAGGCACAACAACATTTGTTAATGATAGCAAAAATTACTGCTGCCAGGCTGGAAGAATACGTTGTCGAGCATTCTACCTCTCTCAAGGTTATTGCGAATGACCCGGCATGCCAGGAGAGTATCTATAAAAAAACCGTGCAGGACATATCTGATGTCGGGTTTTGCACGATCAAGAACCTGTATGAGATTCACGGAGAGGAGACCGATGCGCTTACCACACTCGATGCGGACGGGATTATGCTGCACAGGCACCCCTTTATAGCAGACAGGCCCGGGATGGACCTCACAGACAAGCCGGGTGTCGCCTATGTGATCAGAGAACATAAGCCGTGTATCAGCGAAGTGTTTTATAACAATCTTGGTAATCCTGCTATATCCATCTCAGAACCGGTATATTACAAAGGTGAATTTGTGGGAATGGCTCGATGGATGATTCAACTCGATACTATTTATGAACGTTTTCTTCAGCCGATCACAACGGGCGAAAAGGGTTGTTCATGGATATTGGATGATAGCGGAACACTCATAGCTCACGACGAGCCAGAAGGATTATGTAAAAATTTTATGGTATGTAAAAAAGAAAAATTCCCTGATCATGACTGGTCGGCATTGGAACAGATTACAACAAAAGCTATCCGGGGCGAAGAAGGCACGGGTATTTTCCAGTGTCCGATAGGTGGGAAAAGGCTTGTAGCGTACGCCCCGGTTCGTGTAAGGGACCGGCTATGGTCAATCGGTATTGCTATCGGGTATGCTGAGATAGCAGGACCCATAAATAAACGTGCATGGGAAACCCTGGGACTTGCAACAATAACATTGTTGTTATTTGGAGTTGTAAGCAGTGCCTACTACAAAGCCCAAAAGAAAAAGACCGCGCTTGAAATAGAGACAAAATATTTAGGAAGAATTGCAAAATCAGCAGAAGTGCTGCAGGGGAGTGAGGAAAAACTTGCGGGTATTATCGGCGCCGTAACAGATCACATGTTCATGTTAGATGAACAGTTTAACATTGTATGGGCAAATGAAGTTGCAAGGGATCTGTTTGGGCGGGACCTGCTCGGCAAAAAATGCTATGCCGTTGCCCAAAGCCGTGACAAGGTTTGTGAACTATGTATCGTCAAACAGTGCTTTGAAGACGGCAAGAGTCACGATTCTGAAACAAACATTATTGGAGCCGACGGGGACGAGATCACATTCTGGTGCACGGCAAGCGTGGCCGCGTGGTCCGATGATGACCACCCAAAGAGGGTAGTGGAAATTTGCCGTAATATCACCCCGCGGAAACAGGCCGAGAAAGAACTGCAGAAGGTTTACACTGAACTGGAAAACAAAAATAAGGAGATGAGCAAGCTATCAAAAAAGCTCCTCTACTTACAAGAATGGGACCGACAGCAGCTCTCCATGGAACTGCACGACCAGATCGGCCAGACGCTGACCACCATCAAAATGGACACGGAGTTGGTCTCACATTCCATTTCACCCTCCGATCTTGAGTTAAAAAACAAGATAACGGATATCGCAAATGAGCTCGCCCAGGCCATAAGGGAGGTCAAGAATATTTGCCACAGACTCAGGCCGAGCACACTCGACAACATCGGCCTGTTGCCCTCATTGACTATACTTATTGAAGAGATAGAAGAACGAGGCGACCTGGAGATCCAATTCTATACAAAGGACATTCCACCCCACTTCAATCCAGACGTAGAAATAGCCATATATCGTATCGTCCAGGAGGGTCTGACCAATATCTTAAAATATGCCGATGCCAAACATATTTTTATAAATTTGGTTTTAAGAGGATCAATCATCTCTCTAGGTATCGAAGATGACGGTATCGGCTTTGACATAGATGATACCCTAAAAAAGGCACGGGCCATAGGTAAAGGGCTGGGTCTCCTAATTATGCGGGAACGGGTCGATCAATTGAAAGGAGATTTTTCCATTGAATCATCTCCCGGGCATGGTACGCACATATTGTTGGAGATTCCGTTGCAGTCATGAATAGTTTTGGGGAGTATTAAATTAGGCAGAACTGTTATTAGATGTGAGAGCGACTGACCTATGTATCTCGCCCGCAAAAGAATAAAGGGAAGAATTCACTATCTAATCCGGGAATCCTACCAGGATGGGAAATATCTGCGCAGCCGCGACCTGTTTGATTTGGGCGTGAATCCATCACGCTATATAGTCTATCCAGGAGGAAATGCCTACTATATCAATGAAGTAGTGGAAGACAGTCTCCATTCTTTTGGGGTGGAACCAACCTCTGACGAACTCGATGATATATTCTGGCGCTTCTTAAATCCGGAAATCAGGCGCGCGGTGGAACACTTTCGGCGAAGAGGCACATCGCGAAGAGCAAAGCTAAACCGGGCTGAGGAAGAAAAGGTCCGGACGCAGGTTCATCTGTTAGACAAACGGCGGATGCATTACTTAAAATACGGGTCCATGGACCAGCGAAGAATTGTACGCACGCCTCCCAAGCTATTCGGTGTGCTCCTCGAAAAATCAAGGGACGAGATCGAACAATACTTTATGGAAAAAGAAAGATCTCTTGAGCCGTCCGAACTTAAGACATATGTCTATGTTATATTCGATCTGCAGAGATTTTTTACGGAGACGATTGCAACAATAATGCCCCAGGGTCTGGATCAAAGAAAGGTTGATGAATATTTCCTCAATGAGATATGCCGCCTGAACAGTAATCGGTCATTTTGGGCCGGAATAAATTTAGAGGGCAGGTTGCATGAATACCTGATCAGATATGTAATTATGTACTTTGACAGCGAATACGGACGGGGCTCTTTTTTAGACGATTATATTCGGAATTTTATGAACAGCAGGAGATTTTACAGGCCTCCCCCAAAAAAGAGCACGGTAAGCCTGGATGAAGCAAGCGCCATATTTGGTGTAAAACAAGATTCATTAAAGAAAATGACCAGACGCGGGATTACCCGTCTCTATCGGCGTATGGCTCAGAAATTACACCCCGACAAAGGGGGAGATCATGAAAAATTCATTAAATTAACCGAGGCTTATCAGGAGTTGCTAAGGGGCAAGAAATAATTGGTAATCATTATTACATTTTTCTACGGAATTTTTTAACGAAACGCTGGAGCGCTTGATCAAGAGCTGTTTCAGAGTGTACCCCTAATAAACGCCCAAGGACTACCATCTTCAGAAGAAGATCCCCAAACTCTTCGGAGATTGTTTCTTCCTTGTTTTCCTCCGCCGACTTTTTAAGTTTTGAAATGGTATTATCTACTTCGGTAAAGATACCGGAAACATCGGGGAAGACGAATCCGGATCGAGCGGCACGTTCGGTTATGCGGTGCGCTCGCATCAAGGCGGGAAGGTTCCGGGGAACAGAGTCAAGGGGCGATTTTGATTCTCTGGTTCCTTTCTCCGTCAGCTTTATCTTGTGCCAGTTTGCCTTGACCTCTTCAGCATCCCGCACCTCTTTATCACCAAAAACATGGGGATGACGCCGTATCATCTTTTCTGTTACGACCCGAACCACATCTTGTATTGAAAAGGCCCCTTCTGCCTCATACAGGCACGCCAAAAAGACAAGCTGGAACAAAAGGTCTCCCAGCTCACCGCAGACCTGAGTCGGAGATCCATCCTCCATTGCCTCCATTACCTCATAGGCCTCTTCTATAAGATATTTCTTTATAGTCTCAGGTGTCTGTTTTTGATCCCAGGGGCACCCCTTCTCGCTTCGAAGGAGTCTTACCAGCTCGGCAAGAGTATCAATTGTAGCCCGGGTGGCAGGTGGTTTTATCGTATCCAATCCTCTTCCAGTTCCTTTAAGTTCTCTTTGAAATATTCATAGAGTTTGTTAGGCACTATCTCAACTAACTCGTTTGAAATCTGGATAACATAGGGGGCCAGCACCGATTTCTTAATAACAGGGGCCTTCTTTGGAAGAAAAGCGGTAAGCGCTAACAGGACTACCGAGGCTATTAGAATACCTTTGGTAATGCCGAATAAACTACCGGTGATACGGTCTACCCAACCAATAAAAGCGGCCTTAAATATATATCGGATCAAGTTCCCGAGCAAACCAGCGGCAAACAGGATCGCACAAAAGATCAAGAGAAAAGCCACGATGTTCTGGTGTGCGGTAATAGGAATCAAACCAGATAGTTTATCAGCAAAGTAGGGATAAAAGGTATGGGCTGCATAAAGTCCTACAAAGACACCGATAATTGATGCAAACTCCCTGACAATCCCCCTGAATATTCCCCTAACAAAACAGTAACCTAATATGACGCAGATAATAATATCCAACGTATTCATGGAAATAACCTTTCAGCCATGAGAGAGCTTTGAAAAATGGCAGTTTTTCAAAGCTCTCCATGAACCATACCATTCGAGATCATGGCAAACAACAATAACTATCGATGGAAGTAACAAAAGCCCTATTTCAAGTCAAGGGCTTTTCAGGAAGCGCTTCCTGAGACGAGAGCTTTGCACAACGCGACATTTTTTCGTCAGGCAAGAAAGGCAAAAATTTTAACCGGAGGAATACATTGGGTATTTCGAGGATTAAAATTTGAAGCCTGCCGCCGCATCACGGAAAAATGGCAGGTGGCAAAGCTCTCGAGACACATCCTTGCATTTGGAAACGCTTTGTCGTATTGTACGAGTTACGGATTAGAAAAGGACCGGAGGGACTATGAAACTTATATCCGAGATCATTCAGATAGAGACGACAGGAGATACCGATGTCCTTGATATCACCCCGATAGTCACCGATATTGTCAGAAAATACCAGGTAAAAACCGGTACATGTCTTCTTTTTGTACCAGGCTCAACCGGTGCGCTTACCACAATTGAATTTGAAAGCGGAGTCATACAGGACCTGCAGGACGCGATTGAACGGGCTGCACCCAAGGGGATTCCTTATGCGCACGATAAGCGCTGGGGAGACGGAAACGGATATTCTCACGTACGCGCCGCCCTCATAGGCCCTTCTCTGAACGTACCGATATCTGAAGGAGGCCTCACGTTGGGCGCCTGGCAGCAAATTGTTCTCCTCGACTTTGACAACCGTCCCAGGACTCGGCGCATCGTGGCCCAGATACTTGGCGAGTAGTATGAAAACAATGTTACGAAAGATTTCTCCGAGGAGTTTCAAAAAGTAAGTTAATAAATTCGAAACCCGAAGCACTAAATTCGAAACAAATTCAAATGACCAAAATACAAAATTCGAAACAATAAATTAATGAATATACAAATGGTTAACTGGAAAAACTTTGATCTTTGTTTAGGCCTTAAATCAACTACATTAAGATATTTATGACCATGCAATTGCAAGACACTGTGAAGATATTGTGGAACGAAGAGCAGGCGCCTTCCTATTTTAAAATGGGACTTGCCGCTCCTGAATTAGCGCGTACCGTAACTCCCGGACAGTTCGTTATGGTGCGTGTTCGTGATTCCATAGATCCTATGCTGCGTCGCCCTTTTTCTATTCATAACCTGTTAAAAGATGGAGGTAATGTTCGAGGATTCGAAATACTTTACAAGGTGGTTGGAAAAGGGACTCAGATATTGTCGGAGTTGAGGGCTGGAGAATATCTAAGCGTCCTCGGCCCCCTTGGTAATGGTTTCACCTGCCCACGAGACCTGCAAAACGTATTTTTGATAGCAGGGGGAATCGGCATAGCCCCCCTTTATTATCTCGCCTCAGTGCTTGAGTTTATCGCACGGAACACCCCGTTTTGGTGCACTCTCCTTTTGGGAGGTCGCTCTGCTGATGACATCCTTTGCAAAGAGGCATTCCAAATGTTGGGGGTCGATATTAAGCTCAGCACGCAAAATGGGAGCCTTGGGTATAAAGGGTTGGTTACGTCTCTCCTTGAAAAAGAACTCGCATCCGGAGAGAGACCGGATCTCATTTACGCATGCGGACCCAAGCCGATGTTGAAGGAGCTTTACCATATCGCCGCTCCCCATGATATCCCCTGTCAGTTCTCTCTGGAGGCTGTTATGGCCTGTGGATTCGGGGCCTGTATGGGATGTGCCGTCAAAGGAAAAGAAAAAAGTTCCAAATACCCTCACGTATGCATAGACGGACCGGTTTTTGACCCTCGATTGATTGAGTGGTAGAGTTTTATGCCCTCGTATTAACAAACCCCTCGGTCAACGTATCAAGCCGCCCCCGCTCTTTCCCCTCTATATAGAACCGAAGCACCGCGTCAGTACCGGACGCCCTGAGTCCGAACCATATATCCCCAAAATCTATGTAAGTGCCATCCCCTGCCCAGAATATGTCCTTGATCTCAGGAAGTTCCGCACCTACCGCGTCTTGTAGTTTCTTGCGGGCTTTTTCAGGATCCAAATTTGTAAGCGAACGATAGAAATTGACCATCTTCTCCTTGCGCGCATTTCCGGCCGCCTCGGCGGCAGTCCTTGCTTCACCCTTCAAGGACTCATCAAAGAGTTTGACATCTGTTCGGTTATAGTACCGGTATACGATATTATTTTCCGCAATCTTTTCCATGTAAAATTCCGCATAACTCTTATTTTCCAACTTCAATTTTGCCGCAAGGGCAAGCGCTATAACCCCTATCTGCATACCGTCCTTCTCCTTTAGCGCGAGGCTTTTGCTCCTGTGATCCTTGCTTTCATAAAACTCGATAGTCCCCATTGCCGCGCCTCCGCTCTCTTCAGCCATCATAATCATACGCGGCGCCGGTCCCATGTTGTGCTTTTTGCCACATACGTCGGTAAGAACAAATTCTTTATTTCCTGAAGACAGGTGCGCCTCAAGCTCCCGTACCGCATTTCCGAAGTGTTTAAACCCCACCGGCACCTGATATGTCTTGAGATTAACGCCAAATCGCTGGTTAAAGCTAAGGGCAATCTCTCCGATTGACCTGGATGTGGGATAGGTTGTGGCAATAATCCAATTGTACTTGCCGAGCACTCCGGAGGCGGCCAGCGCCTCTAATTTTACAGCGGTCAGCATAAAGTAGATCTGATTCGGTTTAAAATAGACAAGTGCTCGGGTGTCGTCTAATGGTTCTGTTTCCAAGCCAATGGCAGCGGCATCCGCGGCCTTTTCCGCCGGCGCTGCGGTTACTATGTTGAAGCGATCTCCGTCAGCATCCCAGATAAATACGACATCGGCCTCTTTTTTTCTCAAAATTTCCTGCGCTCCTATATTTTTATAGATCTGCCACTTACCCGGATCAATCCCATAGTTTTCTCCGTCTAAGATACCAATCCCGTGAAAATCCGAGCGTTCCTCCTCGTGAAGATATTGTACTATCCCGCTCTCTCCGCACGGTATGGAAAGACGTTCAAAGACCATCCTGCTTGTCTTGGCCATGGAACCGCCTTCGGTTGAAATCGCCACTCGAAATCCCTTTTCGGCAGCCTTCTTGACTGTGTCAAGGAGTGAAGCCGGGATAATCTGATGCAGCATGGCCACATAGGAGTCGACCGGATCAAAATCATGCCGGATCAGGTCTGAATCCGAAGGCGCTAAAACAATTTCATAACCCTTATCAGACGCCTTTTTCACCAGCTTCCTTACTCTTTCCGCAATTCGATCCGCCATCTCAAGGAGCTGCATCCCGCTTTCATTCATCGGTTTCCAACCTCCCTTGAAGTTCTGCGAGTGAGAGGCGGTAAAGTTTTCGCCCGCGCCAAGCTCATGATAGAAAACCCCATACGAAGAAAGCCAGATAGGTGTCGTATTTACATCTCCGGCTCTGAGGTGCACGCTGATACCGCGGGCCGCATATATTCGGGAAACCAGATTAATAAACTCCTGGGTATGAGGTCTCACCTCCCCGCCTACATGATTACTCTTCAATCCTGCTTCGAGCAGCAACTCCGCCTTGGCGGACGCAATCAACGCAACAGTGACCGTATTGTAGGGGACTTCGGGGTTGTGCATGTCTTCAATATCTAAAAGGTCTCTATACCCGGCAGTCCCGAGTTTGAACTTTGCGGCCCAATCAACAAGTCCGTATTTTTCAATAAGGTTCTGGTCAACAACGATGCTCTCTTCATGACATGCGTAGGGTGTGAACATAATAAGCTCCTGTTAGGTCTTGTTAATAACTTAGTACATAGAATGGCACTGTTGCGGGTTACGCGTTACGAGTTGCGGGTTGAAAAACGAAAATAAAACTCGCAACTCCTAACTTTTGTTATTAATACTATCATACCACAAAACTTCCCCTTCCGTCAGTCGATATTTGTCCGTGATGATCCCCTTTTTATTTTGACATTTAAGGGAACTTATAGTAATTATTTGATATAATTTTATTAAAATTTGAGATCATTGGAGTTCCCATGCTTATCTTAAACTATCCCTCACAAGCCACGGAAAAAAAGATTGACCGGATCATCAATCGCGGCCTTAGCTTCACGGTAAAAGACGAAAAAGCGGTCGCACGGATTTTGGCTGATATTAAAAAAAACGGTGACAGGGCTCTCATCTCTTATGTCAATCGTTTTGACGCACCTGATTTGAAGCGGAACAATTTGCAGGCAACCCGATCAGAGATTTCTGCTGCCGGGCGCAAGGTAGGCAGGGGTTTTATGCAAAGCCTCAAACTCGCTGTCCGGCAAATCGAAGACTTCCATAAAGAACAGAAGGAAAAATCGTGGATCACCACCGACCCGTCAGGCAAGATATTGGGACAGCTCTCAAGGCCGGTTGACGCCGCTGGGATTTATGTGCCCGGGGGGCAGGGCGGTAAAACCCCGCTGGTCTCTTCTGTCCTTATGGGAGGAATACCCGCAAAAATCGCGGGTGTCGAAAAGATCTGTCTTGCAACACCACCTACGAAATCCGGCGATATCAACCCACATCTCCTTGTCGCGGCGGAACGGGTCGGAATCGATACGATATTTAAGGTCGGAAGCGCGTGGGGAATTGCCGCCCTTGCGTACGGAACCGAAACAATACCAAAAGTAGACGTCATTGTCGGGCCCGGAAATATATATGTAACTCTGGCAAAAAAGATGGTTGCCGGAACAGTGGGAATCGACATGATAGCAGGGCCAAGCGAGATACTTGTAATTGCCGATGACACAGCCGAACCGGAATATATAGCGGCAGACCTCCTTTCACAGGCCGAACACGACCCCCTTGCCTCTTCTATACTGATTACCACCTCAGATACCGTAGCTCAGAAGGTAAGCGAGGCTCTAACAAGACAGCTTGCCCAACTTCCTCGAAAAGAGATTGCCGAAGCATCTCTTAAAAAATTCGGAGCGCTTATTGTTGTAAAAGACCTTGAAGCAGCCTTTGAACTTGCTAATAAGATTGCTCCCGAACACCTTGAGTTGCAGCTCGACGATCCATTTCAGTACGTCGGAAAGGTCCGCAATGCCGGGGCTCTATTTCTCGGCAAATATACCCCGGAACCTGTGGGAGACTATGTGGCCGGCCCTAATCATGTTCTTCCTACCGCGGGCACGGCCCGCTTTGCCTCAGCCCTTTCAGTAGCTCATTTTACAAAAAAAACGAGCTTAATTCATTACCCAAAAAGCGTTTTTAAAAAAGAAGCGGCCCATATCGCAAGGCTTGCTGAAATTGAAGGACTTGGGGCACATGCTAATTCCGTGAAGATACGGGT
>JBDRFJ010000231.1:0-21413 GCA_043818915.1 Pseudomonadota bacterium
CTTTTCGCTGGTCGTTTTTGGCCCTATGTACATCCTCGGAAACCTGGTGATTCGCCGGTACAGGGAACACGTGCTCTCGTGGATACAAAAGTTAGGCATTGTGCGGGCCTTAAAGGCGAGCAAATTCTACGAGCTATATCAGTCCGTTTCCGGGTGGGGAGGGGCGCGATGAAGTGGATTCGCTGGCAGGGGTTTGGGGCTTTTGTAGCTGTCATGGTAATTTTGTTCTTTTTTTGGATCTTTTTCATAGACAGCTTTGTAGAACGGATGATCGAAAATACAGGCACACGGCTAATTGGCGCTAAGGTGGAGTTGGACGACGCTGATGTTTCTCTTATTCCTCTGGGGCTTACGCTCACCCATCTTCAGGTAGCAAACCCCGACGAGCCGATGACAAATGCTGTGGAAGTCAGGAGGATTGCCTTTTCCATGGACGGCATCAACGCGCTGCGCCGCAAAATAGTAATTGAAGATATGACCATGGACGGAGTCCGGTTCAGTACTCCTCGAGCCGTCTCGGGCGCAATTACAGCTAAAGCTGCAAGAGACGCGGCTGTATCAGAAAAAAGGAAAGCAAAGAAGTTTGAAAAGTTGGGGCTTCCTTCGTTTGAGGCGCCTGATGTAAAAGAGATTCTGCAGAAAGAGGAGCTCGAGTCGGTCAAGCAGTTGGGGTCACTTCGGTCAGGAATAGAGAATACGAAAAAGGAGTGGGAACGTCGGCTAAAAGAACTCCCGGACAAAGAGCGATTTGACGAGCACAAGAGGCGCTTGAAAGAACTGAAAGGCGCAAAAGGGGTGGAGGGCATTTTGGATGCGGCCGCCAAAGCACGCGTAATTCAGAAAGACCTTGAAAAGGACCTCAAAGACATCAAAAAGGCCCGGAAGGACTTTGATGCCGCGAGGATGTCACTCAAGGAGCAGCTTAAACAGGTAGCACAAGCGCCTGCAGAAGACGTCCGTCGTCTGAAGAATAAATACAGCCTTTCACCTCAGGGCCTCGCCCGCATGAGCGAGATGCTTCTTGGGCCCAAGATCGGCCGGTGGGTGGAACACACACTCACATGGTATAAAAAGATAGAACCGGCACTTCAGCGTGCTCAGGTGAAAAAGGAGGAGAAAGGCGGGCCCAAGGTAGTCAAGCCGATACGGGCACGTGGCGTGGATGTACACTTCAAAGAACGCGATCCCCTACCCGATTTTCTGATTCGTCGTACAAAGGCATTAGTGCATGTGGAGGCCGGCAACCTGGCAGGCTTGATAAGAAACATTACGCCGGACCAGGATATCCTTGGTGCGCCGCTCATGTTTCTTTTATCGGGGGACGCACTCAAGGGCATAGAGTCAGTCAAACTTCATGGCACTTTGAATCATGTTGTACCTTCTAAACCGAGCGAGAGCGTAAATGTTAGCGTTAAAGGATACGAAACTCGTGATTTTACGCTCACCGATGATCCCAGGCTGGCGATCATGCTCAAGAGGGGACTGGCAGATTTCGGTCTGAACGGCACTCTCAGTGGCAAGCGTCTTGCCGCAACCCTCACCGCGGATCTTAAATCAACCGAGATTAAGGTTGATACGCCTGATCAAGAGAATCTAATAGCGGGCTCATTGGGTTCAGCTTTATCGAGTGTCTCGGAATTTTCTCTCACAGCAGACATTACCGGGACTGTCGATGAATATGATGTCCGCGTTACGTCAGATCTGGATCGCACGCTTAAGGATGCCGTGAGCTTGGTCGTAAATGAGCAGCGTGCTCGATTAGAGAGTGAGCTTAATGCGGCAATCTCCGAGAAGACCGGGCCACGGTTGGCGGAACTCAGGAAAAGCATCGCCGGGTTGGACGCCATTGGTGACGAACTGACCAGGCGCCTCTCTCAGGGAGGAGTTGACGTGAGATGATTCTTGACAAGGGGGTAGGAAAGAGGCTATAGAGTTTCTTCAAGGTGCTCTTTGGAGCTTAATAGGGAATCCCGTTAAAATCGGGAGCGGGCCCGCCGCTGTGAGCCCGGCCCAATTTACGAGACCCTTGAAAAACGTCCTCTTTTGCTCAATCTCGGCGTCATGCTCAAATTTTAATCCTCGAAATACTCTGTGTATTCCTGTGGTTAAAATTATCGCCTTCCTTGACATTGAACAAAATTGAACATTTTTCAAAGGTCTCGCGATTGGGAAGCACTCTTTGGTCTGTCCGCCGTAGGCGGATTAACGTCACTGTTTCGTTTAAGCGGAATGGGAAGGCTAGCCAAAGAGCCGGGAGAGCCAGAAAACCTGCCTGAAGAATAGAGAATACTGTAGCTTCCGTGGCAAGAAGTTATAGGTATTAAGTTTTGAGGATAAAAAAGGGACATCCCCAAACTGAGCGATCAGTTTGGGGATTTTTTTTGGCCGGCTTTGCCCCAAGGGAAGGGAGTGAAAATCTTCCGCCGCCCCGCGACTGTAATCGGGACGAAAGCCGCAACAATGCCACTGACCCGCCGTAGGCGGGATGGGAAGGCGCGGCGATTAGGATGAACGTAAGTCAGGAGACCTGGACGAAGCCTAAACACTTCAAAAGTTTTCTCGAGGGAGGAAAGGAATTGCAAAATGATTAAAAATTGGTTGGTTCGTTATTGCTGGATTTGTTTTCTGGGTTTTTGTTTATTGGCAAAGGGTTTAATTCTGTATCCCTCTTGGGCTCGTGCCGAGGAAGAGGAAGCAATTATTTTGGACGAAATCGTGGTTACGGCCACAAAAACAATGGAAAAACGTAAGGACATCCCTAACGCTGTCATCGTTATGGACGAAATGGATATTCAGGAGTCTCCGGCCACAAGCGTTGGTGATCTTTTGGCTAACGAACTGGGTGTTGATTGGAGGACACGAGGGAATTATGGAGGCGCTGCCGAGGAGATCCACATCAGGGGTATGGATGGCGATGCAACGCAAGTTCTGGTTAATGGTGTAAGCGTCAATTCTCCTTCTCTTGGCTCTGCTGACGTGGGCAGCATCCCTCTTAACAACATCGAGCGGATAGAAGTGGTTAAGGGCTCCGGATCGCTTCTCTATGGTTCGGGTGCCATGGGAGGGACCATTAATATTATAACCAAACGGCCGGAACGTGACAAAATGGATCTCAACGTTAACGCCGGTTACGGATCGGAAAATACCTACCAGTTGTCTGCAGAGCAGGGAATGTTTGTTGTTGGCGATCTTGGTTATTACCTGACAGCCAACCGGCGAGAAACCGACGGATTCCGAGACAACAGTGACCTTACCCACAATGATGCCTCCCTAAAATTGGTGCTAGATAAAGGAAATATCCTGGATATCAGTCTCTACGGAGACTATATTGACAGGGAATACGGCCGCCCGGGAGTGAGGCCAGCGAAGGGAACCCAGGATTATTATATAAGCGGCGTAAAATTCTATAACAGCGAGGCTGCCAGCCTGCTTGACAAAGGAGGCGATGAAGACGCCCACTTGGCCCTCCAGGTTAAGAGCGAACCTGCGGAGTGGTTGGCCTTCAACCTTAGGGGAGATTACACGTATATGGAGAACTACAATTATACACGTTACAACTCCAGTGGCGCGGGAAACGAAACCTGGGTAACCAATGAGGTGCTTGGAACCGAGGGAAATGTGGACATCAAACCTTTTAAGGGCGCAAATCTGTTATTGGGGGTTGAATATAAAGACTACGATTGGGAAAATGAGAACCTGGATCTGGATGCGACAGGAGCTGAAGTTGCCGGGTCAAGATCTGTAGACAAGGCTGATCTATATACCACCGGAACCTTTGCGGAGGCACAATACCGGCCCTGCAAATTTTTTAAGGTTCTGGCCGGCATAAGGCATGAAGACCACTCTGAGTTCGGAACGGAAAATCTTCCCCTCTATGGGATGATTATCAATCCATTGGAAAACACTGCTTTGAAGATGAGCCATGGAAAACACTTCCTCGCGCCCACACCTAACGATCTTTTCTGGCCGGCAGGTCCGTTTGTTCAAGGCAATCCAAATCTCAAGCCCGAAACAGGGTGGCATACGGATGCAACCGTGGAACAGACCCTCATTGATAACAAGATCTTTATCACGGTTTCGTACTTCCATTGGGATATAGATAATAAGATTAGGTGGGCGCCTGACAGTAGTTGGGTGTGGACCCCTCAGAATTTAGATAGCTACACGGGCGAAGGCTGGGAAGTAGGGACGACGATCGGACCGTTTTATAATATGAGAGTCGCCTTTAATTATACGTACACGGACGCGGAAGAAAAAAATGAGTTTGTGACTCGCCAGGCGACGTACACCCCGGAACACCAATTCAAAGGCACTGTAATCTATCGGAGCGATCGGGGAACGACCGCCACAGCCACGGCCCGGTACGTAAGTGATAGGCCCTATTACGGAAACGATAATACCATTACCACTCCTACCAATGTACTTGATTCCTATTGGACTATGGACATCAAACTTGAGCAGCGTCTATTTGATCGTTTCCTTTTTTCACTTCAGGGCAATAATCTCTTTGATGAAGGATACGACACATATCTGAGTTCGTTCACGGACCAGAATACTTCCACAACCACTGTGGAAGGATACCCCGGAGCGGAGAGATCAGTCTTTTTCAGAATTACGTATGAATATTGATGAACCTGTAAAAAATCCTTTTTACAGGTGATTGCGAATTGAGGAATTGAGGAATTGTAAATTGGTTGAAACCATTGCGAATTGAGCAGTGCGTCAATCCAAGGTTGTTTAAGTAAGGGGGTACAATGAAACCCAAAAAATCGATATTTTTCTGTGGCATTCTTTTTGTGCTCTTCTTGAATGCTGCCCAGGTATTTCCCTATCCGGTAAGCTTTACCGACGCCCAGGGAAATCATATTACCATTAAGCAAAAACCGGTCCGGGTCGTATCCCTGGTACCGTCCACTACCGAGATTATATTCAGACTCGGGGCCGGTGACGCAGTCAAGGCAATTACTCACCACAGTAGTTATCCTTCTGAGACGTCCGGAAAATCAATCATCGGAGGCTTTTTTTCACCCTCCCTGAACAGGATAGAAGAGATGGCCCCCGATGTTATTTTTGTCTCCCGAATCCATAAAAAGGTAATGGAAAGGTTTGGCCATGGAAAATGTCAACTGATCAACCTTGAAACGGATTCCATAGCTGACGCATATAAGAATATTATGTTACTCGGCAAGATCTTTGGCAAAGAGGACGCGGCGGCCGCCCTCGTCGATAAGAACAAAGAGGAACTAAGAATCATTGAGAGAAAAGTGTCCACGATACCTCATTCAGAGCGGAAAAGGGTGATTCGACTCATGGGGCGCGATCAGATAATGACCCCCGGGGATGATTCCTTTCAGAATGACTTTATCAGGGCAGCAGGCGGTATCCCCCCCAAACTTAACAAAAAAGGGCAGGTAGTGGCCGTCACCAAAGAAGAGTGGGTGAAGTTCAACCCCCAGATTATCTATGGCTGCGGTGGCGACCGTGAAGCATCAAACAAGCTTTTCAACCGTCCCGGCTGGAAGGACGTGGAAGCGGTGAAAACGGGGAAGATATTTTACTTTCCCTGTGACCTGACCTGCAGGGCGTCAACCAATATCGGCTATTTTGTCTCATGGCTCTCGTCACGGATTTACGAAGATGCGTATTCAAAGCAAGAAAACCAGGTCCTTGAAGAGCAAGTGTTTACCTCGCGCGGTCTTTCGATAGACCTCGATTATGTAAAGGATGTCCGCATCGCCTACAGCCATGTCTATGATTTTATCAACAAGACCTTGATCATCGATTTTAAGGAACCTTTAGCCGTGCTCTCGACACTTGAGGGACAGCGTGATGGGATCGTCTCCGTGGGAAACCATTATTCTTCTCCCTCCTGCTGGGGGATCGGGCATAAATACGGTTTGAAGGATATAAAGACGCGGGTGTATCAGGTTGTGGACAGGTCAGAGGAGACCGCCAGTTTTCTTTTTACCGGCGCTGACATGGACAACCTGTCCATTACACGCCGGCGATTCAGTGATATGGAAGTATACGCATTGGTAACCGCCGGCGTAAGATCAAATGCATTGAGGATGTCCAGGGATCAGGGGAATTATTATGAGCCCGGCACCATCAATATCATTCTCCTTACCAATATGGCGCTTACACCCAGGGCCATGACCAGGGCAGTCATCACCGCCACTGAGGCAAAGACTGCGGCCCTCATGGACTTGGATATACGAAGCAGCTATGGCGCTACGATTTATCGAGCCACGGGGACCGGCACCGACAACGTGATCGTGGTGCGAGGAACAGGCACTCGGATCGACAACGCAGGAGGCCATACAAAGATGGGAGAGCTCATTGCCAAGGCAGTATATGAGGGTGTTCAGGAGGCCGTGTACAAGCAAAACGGCCTTACGGTGAGCAGGAACATCTTTCAACGACTCAAAGAGCGAAAGATCAGTATATTTGGACTGATATCCGAGAAAGAGTGCGATTGTGACCTGCACGGTAACGATCTGGTCGGCGCTCTGGAAGAGATACTACTCGAGCCCCGCTATGCCGGTTTCATTGAATCGTCATTTTCAGTAAGTGACGACTACGAGAAAGGCCTTTTTGCGGATATCGGCGCTTATGAGCTGTGGTGTAAGGAGATAGCAGAAGAGATAGCAGGCCGGGATATAGAAACCATGCAGAATCTTGTCGGCCATGATGATATTCCGATTGTATTGAGGATGGCGCTCAACGCACTTCTCAACGGCGTATACTTGAAAGGTATGAGTTAGAGGGGTAAACAAATTTATTCTCCGAGTTATAAAAGCGTATGATATATGATCGAAGGGCACGGCGGCAACATATATAAGATAGCGCAAGAGCTGGAATGTAATCCAGCGGAGATCGTGGATATGAGCAGCAACGTATCTCCGCTCGGGATGCCGCAAGGCTTAGAATATTATTTCCGGGAAAAATGGAAGGAAATCGGGGCGCTTCCCGAGGTGGACAGCACGTCCTTGAGGCGATTGTTCGCGGAAAAGGCGGGCCTTGACTTTGACCGGGTGTTGACGGGAAATGGGACCACTGAGTTTATATATTCAGCTCCTCTCGCGCTGAACATGCAAAAGGCGCTGATTATCGGGCCTACCTATTCGGATTACCGGGATGCCTGCGATGCGTATGATGTCTCCCATAGATTTTATCTGGCACGGAAGGAAGACAAATACCAACCAAACGCCGTGGAAATAGAAGGCGCGCTCAAGGGAATAGATTCGGTATTCGTCTGTAATCCAAACAACCCCACGGGGCGCCTCATTCCGTCCAAACTTTTAAAAGAACTTATTTACAATCACCCTAAGGTGCGTTTTATTGTTGATGAATCGTATATGCCGTTTGTCCCTGATGTTGCTTCAGAGACACTGACAAGGGTTGACGTTGACAATTTAGTAGTGTTGCACTCATTTTCAAAGATCTTTGGAATCCCCGGACTTCGGCTTGGTATTCTTACCGGATCGCCCGAACTCGTTAATTTCTTTGTTCGACTCAAGCAACCCTGGAGCGTCAACCGGCTTGCACAGGTGGCTGGTGCATATTTGTTGGAGCAGGGGAATTTTGTCGTGGAGGTTGCACAATTTGTTGAAAAAGAAAGAGAGGTCTTTTTAGGTCTTATCAAGGACATAACAGAACTGCGTCCTTTCCCAAGCGTTACCAATTTTATCCTTGTTGAATTGGCAGGGGGGATGAAGGCGCCTGAGGTCTTTCATAAAATGGCACAAGAAAAGATCCTTATTCGGGATTGTTCCAATTTTTATGGGCTTAACGATCGTTTCATACGAATCGCCTTGAAGAGTTCGGAAGAAAACCGGTTGTGCGCGGAAAAACTAAAGGAATGTTATGAGCGCCGGCTATGAACATATCATTCTCCCCGCTGCGTTTTTGCTGGACCTTGTCCTGGGGGATCCGGAGGGAGCGCCACATCCGATTCGCTGGATGGGGAGCCTAATCAAGACGTGGGAAAATCCTTTCCGCAGATTTCCTGTTGCGGCCATCTGGAGCGGATCTGTTTTTGCCCTGGCGCTGATCTCAGTGACCTGGTTTGTCACCTTCATGATTATTTGGGGGGCACATCTTGTGCATCCGTGGGCAGCTCTTTTCATGAATATAGTATTGACCTATTATGCGCTTTCAGTAAAATCTTTGAAAACAGAGTCCCTTAAGGTATTAACTCAATTAGAATCAGGCTCTTTGTTTGAGGCAAAGAAACAGCTTTCTCAAATTGTTGGTAGAGATGTGACTCCATTGGATGAAAGCGGTGTGACGCGGGCTGCCGTGGAGACCGTGGCGGAAAATCTGGTTGACGGCGTTATTTCTCCTTTGTTTTACGCGGCCTTGGGGGGTGCGCCATTGGCAATGGCCTATAAAATGGTCAACACGCTTGATTCAATGATCGGCTATAAGAACAGACGATATAAAGAATTCGGCCGGGCCGCTGCCCGGTTGGACGATGCGGCCAACTTTGTCCCAGCCCGCTTGTCGGTGATGGTTGTTGCGTGCGCCGCTTTTTTTGTCAGGCTATCGCCATATAAGACTATTCGGATGGCATTGCGAGACGGGAGGAAACATCTCAGCCCTAATTCAGGAATATCTGAGGCGGCCTTTGCAGGGGCACTCGAAATTCAGCTGGGGGGAGCGAATTATTACCAGGGAGAACTGGTAGAAAAACCATATATAGGGGAACCAATCAGGCCCATCAAAAGGAACGACATCAAAAGGGCGCTCGAGCTCATGCTTGTTTCATCAGTTGTCTGGGTGTGCGTCTGTTGGCTATTGTGCCGGTACGCTTGCCTCGTGTGTTAAGAGGGCTTGATTGTAAGTAAACAGTTCTGTAACTGTTCACGGAGCACAGGAGTGTCGAAGATCCGCTTTGGAGTGCTGGAGTAATGGAGTAATGGAATGGTGGAATAAGAAGAATTCGTTACAAGTCAAGATTCTTCTCAACTTTCACCGTTCAGCACGAAACACGCAACCCATCATATTAAACCCAACACTCCATTACTCCAACACTCCAATACTCCGTCTTCCTACTGAGTATGACAAAGCTTAGAATTCAATAGGAGAAACCGTGAACGGATACAAAATTCTTTTTACAAAAGGAAACGCTTATGAAAGGATATGTCCACGTTTATACCGGCGATGGAAAGGGTAAGACTACCGCTGCCTTTGGTCTGGCGCTGCGGGCAGCGGGCGCAGGCCTTAAGGTGTTCATCGCGCAATTTGTGAAAGGGCAGCACTATAGTGAACTGAACTCCATCGCGCGTTTTTCTGATCTGATCACACTAAAGCAGTACGGCCGGGGGTGCTTTATTCGTAAGACTCCTGAACTGGAAGATATACAAGTCGCGCGTGAGGGGCTTGAAGCCGTAAAAGAGGTGATTGCGTCAGAAGAGTATAACGTTGTTATACTGGATGAGGCAAATATCGCTGTTTATTACGGATTGTTTTCTGTCGAGGAATTGCTGGAGCTGATCGACTCAAAGCCGGAGGATGTGGAACTGGTAATCACCGGAAGATATGCTGATGAAAGAATAGTGGAAAGAGCAGATTTGGTTACGGAGATGAAAAATATAAAGCATTATTATGATAAAGGGGTTACGGCGAGGACGGGGATTGAGAAGTGATTAAGTATTAAAGATATCTCTATTTTGGACACAGATGAACACGGATTATAAGGATATTGAATATAAAGTTACGAGTTACGGGTTGCGAGTTGCGAGTTTTATTTTTGTAACCCGTAACGCGCAACCCGCAACCCGCAAAGCTTATTTTGTATCAATAAGAATCTGCATCCTAATAGCGATACTGGTCAACCTCTGTGTGCCTGTGTCCGTTGTTTCTGCCGATTCCGGGAGTGATTATATTGAAATAGTCGATGACGTGGGGAGAAAGGTTCGGGTCAAGAAGTATCCGGAGCGAATTGTTTCCTTGGCTCCGTCCAACACGGAAATCCTTTTTGCCCTGAGACTGGGGCAAAAGATAGTAGGCGTGACCGCTTATTGCAATTTTCCTCCCGCGGCGCAAGCAAAGGAAAAGATCGGAGGATTTTCAAATCCTGATATAGAAAAGATCATCGCGCTTGCGCCTGATCTTCTACTGGCCGACTCTCTCTGTTACAAGGAAGGGGTTATTGACAAGCTGGAGGGGAAAGGCCTGAGTACCGTTGTGCTGGCCCCGGAAACCCTACCGGGGGTGTTTAGAACCATACAGATGGTTGGAACGGTCACCGGGGAGCAACAGGGGACTGCCCGCTTGATGGCGGATATGGAAGCAAGAATAGGCGTTATTACAAAGACCGTAACTAAGATAGATAGCAAGAAAAAACCAAAGGTACTTTATGTTACATGGCATGATCCCCTCTGGGTTGCGGGCAGAGGTATTCTTATACACGATCTTATCGAAAGGGCAGGTGGTAATAATGTCGCCGTTGATATGAAGGGCTGGAGAATTCTGGGCCTGGAAAAAGTTTTGAGCAGGAATCCTTCGGTCATTATTGTAAGTAGTGGACATGGGAAAGCACAAGGATTGCCGCTTAAATGGGTGCAAGGTGAGCCTCGGTTGAGGAATGTAGATGCCCGTAAATTTGGAAGGGTCTATGACGTTGATGCCGATTTGGCAGGCCGTTTCGGGCCACGGATTGTGGATGTCCTGGAACAGCTTGCGCACTATTTTCATCCGGAGATCGACTGTTCAGCCACGAATGACACGAATGACCACGAATAAAGAGAAAATATAGTAGACTTGTTTATGGTTGTTTTTTAACTGATTTTTTGCCTTATTCGTGTAAATTTGTGTTCATTCGTGGCCAAGTAATTACTGACGAAGCAAGATATATCGACATGCCGGATAAAGCGACAGAGCTATACACTATACAAAGGAAAAAGCGAATAATTGCTATTGCCGTGCTATTCCTTTTTATCCTTGTTCTCATACCCCTGATAACGACTATCGGGAGCGTATCGATACCTTTTACTACGGTATGGAACGTATTGCTTTCCAAGCTCTCCTTTGTAAAAGAGCGTTCTTCCGTTATTATCCCTTCTAATATAACAACGATTGTATTCGATATCCGTCTTCCGAGGATTGTTTTGGCGGGTCTTGTGGGGGGGGCGCTTGCGGTAGCAGGGGCGACATACCAGGGGCTTTTCAGAAATCCTCTGGCAGACCCCTACTTGCTTGGGGTATCCCAGGGAGCGGCTTTAGGAGCTACTATCAGCTTTTTTGCGCCGTCTATTGTGTTTGGGACCGGCGCTACCCCTTTATTCGCTTTTGTGGGGGCCATTGTTGCTGTTGCGGTCGTCTATCTCCTTGCGAGAGTTGACAGGGCGCTCCCGGTAACGACTTTGATTTTGGCCGGGGTGGCATTAGGCGCTTTTCTTGCCGCTGTGACTTCTTATCTAATGCTGATTTCCGGCGAACAACTCCATGGGATCATTTTGTGGCTCATGGGAGGTTTTTGGATGACGGAATGGGAGGAGGTCTGGACGGCTTTGCCCCTTATCGTATGCGGGGTGACCGTGATTATTCTGCTTTCACGGCCGCTCAATATAATGCAATTAGATGAGGAGCAGGCACGGCAGCTTGGAATTAACGTGGAAAGAGTGAAGATTATAATGCTGATTGCGGCATCACTTGTGACTGCGGCAGCAGTTTGCTTCTGTGGGATTATCGGATTTGTAGGGATTATTGTTCCGCATATGGTTCGGCTTGTATGGGGGCCGGACTATCGGTTCCTGATCCCACTTTCCACCCTGACAGGCGCTATATTCCTTATGGTGGCGGATGCCGTGGCACGGAGCGCATTTTCGCAGGAGATTCCCATAGGGATCATCACCGCATTTTGTGGAGCGCCGTTTTTTTTGTTTATCTTACGGAAAAGGAAGAAGACACTACTTTAAAAAGTATTTTACTAACCAGTTAAGCTGGAACTGTAGGTTAATAAATCCGAAATTCGAAACACGAAATCCGAAACAAATACGAATGACCAAAATTCAAAATCCGAAACTATAATTCAGAGCATTGTACACTTAGAGAGCAGTGATTACACTGCTGTGATATCGAATAACGTTTTGAACATTTGATATTTGAATTTCGGAACTTGTTTCGGATTTCGATATTCGAATTTCGGATTTTCTCACAATATTAGAAGGTACGAAGTGGTATTGCATCGATGGTGCTGACTCGTAACCCGGAACCCGAAACAACAAAGTGCAATGGTTACCCTTGATAACATAACCCTTAGTTACAACGGCTCTCCTATTTTGAAGGGCATCTCATTTACCGCCCCTCGCGGCCGGATTCTGGGGATTATCGGACCTAACGGCTCCGGCAAGTCGACTCTTATACGAGCGATCAGCCGGGTCATACAGCCTGATACGGGGCGGATACTCATAGGCGGTCAGGATTTGAGAAAAATGAGAGCAAAAGAGGTGGCCCGGCTGGTTGCAGTGGTACCGCAGAATCCTGATTTGCCGAAGATGATCACAGCATTTGAACTGGTTCTTATGGGGCGCACTCCGCATCTCGGGCTTTTACAACATGAAGGGAGAAGCGATTTTGCAGTGGTCAGAGAAGCCATGGGGGCGACCGGAACATATGGTTTCGCAGGAAGACAGATCGGAAAACTTTCCGGAGGGGAACTGCAAAAAGTCACTATCGCCCGCGCCTTGGCACAGCAGCCCGAAGTATTGCTGTTAGATGAACCCACCGCCTATTTGGACATCAATCACCAGGGGGAAATACTGAACCTGGTGAGACGTCTTTGCACCCAGAAAGACCTGACAGTTATCGTTGCCCTTCACGACCTGAATCTGGCCGCTCAATATTGTGACAGGCTTATTATGTTGAGCAGTGGCGAGATATATGTCGAGGGGACGCCGCGAGAAGTGCTTGTTGAAGAAAATATTAAGGAAGTTTACGGAACCAGGGTGCATGTTTTCCCTCATCCCGTGAACCAAGCACCCACAGTATTGATTGCTGCCGACTAAAGTTTTATCATTGTTGGAGATTAGATGCAAAACCGGCGATAAGATTCTTTATGCCCTGCACATTAAACGGTTTGCAGAGATAGCCGTTGGCTCCGGCTTCAAGTGCTTGATCAATGTCATCCAAACTTTCGGACGTTACCATCGCGATAAAGAGGTCTCTATCTTTATGGTTCGTCCGTATGCTACGAATAAAATCGAGGCCGTTCATCCTGAGGCATGTTCCAGTCCGTTAGGACCAGGTCCACGTCGCTCTCTTTGAGCTTCTCCAATCCCTCTATTCCACCCGCTGTTTCAAAATTTTTTTCTATGCCAATACCTGTCAAAATGTTCCTGATCATCTATCCTCAAGGGAGAACTCTTAACTTAATGACATTGCCCGTTTTTTAGGATAATATGATAAGAGTTATATTTTAGCAATAATTTTCAGTAGAAATGAATTCAAAACCCGCACAACAATTAGCCGACTTGCCCTCCCAGCCCGGTGTCTATCTGATGAAGGACAAATCTGGAAAGGTACTCTATGTTGGGAAAGCACGTGACCTGAAAAAACGCGTCTCATCGTATTTTAAGGATGCGGGGGTGAAGGACTTAAAGACAGAGGTACTTGTCGGCAAGATCGACCATTTTGACACTATCATTACCGGTAGTGAAAAAGAGGCTATACTCCTGGAGTCAAATCTTATCAAGCGATACCGGCCTCGTTACAATGTTATCCTCCGGGATGACAAAAATTACCCTTCCCTCCGTTTGGATATTAACAACCCTTTCCCCCGACTTTCTATCGTAAGGAAATTTAAAAAAGACGGAGCCCTCTATTTTGGTCCTTTTGCTTCGGCTCATGCTGTGCGGGAGACATTGAAGCTGATTTATCGCACATTTAAAATCAGACGGTGTAAATCAATCAAAGTGCAAACCCGAATACGCCCATGTATTAACTACGAGATGGGAACATGCTCAGGGGCCTGTGCCGGCCTGATCACTCAGGAAGATTACCGGAAGGGAGTAAATGACTTAATTCTTTTTTTAAAAGGGCGTAGCAGAGCGGTTATTGAAGACCTTAAGACGCGGATGATGAAAGCGGCAGAGACCCAGAATTTTGAGGCGGCAGCGGCCTCGAGAGATAAGATGTTTGCGTTGGAAAAGACCCTTGAAAAACAGGTAATGGTTATTTCCGACTTTAAGGATAGAGATATCCTGGGGATAGCTCGCAGCAACGGGATGGCGGTAGTAACCGTTCTATTTGTCAGAGGGGGAAGGCTCCTTGGGAGCTATGATTTTTTCTTTAAGAATGTACAGGTGGAGGATGTTGAAATTATAGAGTCTTTTTTAAAACAATATTATGAGAAAGACAGGTTTGTCCCTGATGAAATTTTTTTGCCCGCATTTTTGGAAGAGGCCGACTTACTGGAGAAATGGTTGAGCGGTGAGAAGGGCCGAAAAGTTTCTATACTCATGCCACAGCGTGGTGAAAAAAAACGGTTGGTCCGGATGGCCTGCCGTAACTCACAACATGCTATAGAGACACGCACGGAGGCCGCCTCGGACGAGATCGGTTTTTTAGAGCGATTACGCCGGCATTTGAGGCTTTCACATGTTCCGGAACGAATCGAATGCTTTGATCTTTCTAACCTGGCTGGATCAGAAGCGGTAGGCGCAATGGTGGTTTTTGATGGGATGAATCCGAACAAATCCGCTTATCGAAAGTTTAGAATCAAATTTGCCGAAGGTTTGGACGATTATGGTATGTTGTATGAGGTCATGAAGCGGCGATACAGCAAGGGAGACGCTGAGATGCGGTTTCCTGATTTCCTTATGGTTGATGGGGGGAAGGGGCAGCTTTCCGTTGCGGTAAACGTTCTTCAGGAGTTGGGGCTATATGGACGATTTGACGTGCTGTCGATTGCAAAAAGAGATAAGGATCGAGGCGAAACAGAGGACAAGATTTTTAAACCAGGTCGAAAAAATCCTATCACGTTCGGCAAGGCACGAGATCTTTTACTTTTTCTGCAGCGTGTTCGTGATGAGGCGCACCGGTTTGTAATATCTTATCACCGCAAGCGTCGAGCAATGGGGTATAAAAGGTCTGTATTGGATACCATCCCTGGCGTGGGAAAGAAACGGAAGAATCTTTTGTTGAGGCACATGGGAAGTCTTGAGCAGATCAAGAAAGCCACGGTAGAAGATTTAATAAAAGTGCCGGGCATTGACCGCAAGATTGCCGAGGAGATAGTTCGAGTTTTGCAAGGAGGTCTTTTTGAATGAATTGATCAGCTGTAACTACTCAGGTTCACGGTTCCAGAGTTCACGGTTCAAGGTTAGAAAGCGATCAGCCCTGAACCTAACAACCTGAGTAGTTATGATCAGTCTATTTTTTTTCTGTAAATTGTCGGCTTAACATATTCGAATGCTTGGTCTATTCCGGTGAGACTTTCCGAATGCCCGATCATAAGAACCCCTCTTGGCTTTAGACAGTCCCAAAATTTCTTGACTAAGCTTTCCTGGTGTGACCGATCAAAATAGATCATGACATTGCGGCATAAAATTAGATCGAAGACTTCTTTGAACGGGAACGGCTCCATTAGATTTAAACGCCGAAACGTTATAATATCTTTTACTGAATTTTTAACCCGGTAATAATAATCTTCTCCCCTTTTGAATTTGTCAAAAAACCGCCTTCTGTCCGCCTCCGGGATTTTTACAACTCTGTCTTCAGAATAGACACCGTTTAGAGCCTCTTTTAAGACGCGGGTAGATATATCGGTTCCCAGGATCTTTATATCTAAACTTCCTAAACCCTGTAAGTGTAGATAGTTCAACAGGGTTACACCCAAAGAGTACGGCTCTTCGCCGGTTGAACATCCCGCACTCCATAACCGCACCCTCCAAGAAGATTTTGTACCGGCAAATATTTCGGGGAAACCCTCTTCGTTAAGATAATCAAAGTGTTCGGATTCCCTAAAAAAACTGGTCAAATTTGTGGAGATGGCATCCATGAGCTGGACCATTTCCGCCTTGGAATCTCCTCTTGTAAGAAACTGATAATACTCTCTGAAACTTTCGACTCCTATTTCGCGCAAACGCTTGGAGAGACGGGCGTGCATCAATTCCCTTTTTGCGTTACTCAGATTAATGCCGCATGTTTTGTAGATGAGGCTTCTCAAGTTTTCAAAATCTTCATCCGTTAGTACATATTGTTTGAATTTAATCACTTCTTACTTCCCCTTTTTCGGAATATGAGACGAATAGGAGTTTTGCCAAGGCCCGACTTCTCCCTGAGTTGGTTTATAATATATCTCTTATAAGAAGCAGGGAGCCCGTCCGGTATATTAACAAAACAGACAAATGTTGGCGGCCTGACCCTGATTTGTGTTGCGTAATAGCATTTGACAAGGCGACTTTTATGGCGCGGGGGAGCTTGTGAATCAAAAATTTCTCGGAACATTCTGTTCAAAGGAGAGGTCTCTATTCGTATATTATATTGCTCATATACTTCGTTTGCAAGATCGAATAGCTTAAATACCCGTTTCCCGGTTAGGGCTGATGTGGTCAAAATCGGCGCAAAGGCCAAAAAATTGAACCGTTCCCTAACCAGATTCACATAACTTGCAACAGCGCCAGATACATTAGGTGCGAGATCCCACTTGTTCAGGACAATTATACAACCCCTGCCACGGTCCGCGATATAGCGGGCAATAGAGATATCCTGGTCCACGATACCTACTGATGCATCGATCATAAGGATCGCGATATGACATCTATCAAGAGCCCTTAGCGCCTTAAGGATCGAGATTTTTTCCAACTTCTGACTAGTCGCTTTTTTTCTGCGTATGCCTGCTGTATCTATTAATTGATAGCACTTATTATCTATATTAAAGACAGTGTCTACAGCGTCTCTTGTAGTGCCGGGAATCTCGCTGACCAAAAGACGGTCGGAGTTAAGTATACGGTTGATCAGCGAGGACTTCCCCGCGTTGGGGCGACCTAATACGGCCAGACGGATCATTCCTTCCGGTTCTTTGGGTTCTTCTTCCCGGGGGAGGATCTCTGCCAGCTCGTCCATCAAGTCGCTTACACCCGTGCCATGAGCGGCGGACATCGGATAGAGCTTATCCACGCCCAGTTGATAAAATTCAGGGAGCATTGTTTCATGTTTGGGGTCGTCTATTTTATTGACTACGTATAGGATAGGTTTAGACACATGACGTAGATGTTCGGCAATGGTTATGTCTACCGGTGTAAGTCCCTCTTTCCCGTTTAACATAAATAGCACGGCATCAGCCTCTTGCATTGCCGAAAATATCTGGTCCCGAATTATGCCGACGAATGGATCCTCGTCAAATACTGAAAAACCGCCGGTATCAACGAGTGTGAAATACTTTCCATTCCACTCGGCCTCCGCGTAGATCCTGTCACGGGTCACTCCCGCGAAATCGTCTATCAAGGCCTTTCGGGAACGGACGATACGATTGAAAAGAGTTGATTTCCCTACATTGGGCCGACCTATGATGACAACATACGATTTCATAATAAAGTTTTATAACATAATATAAGGCTTGTTTCATGGAAAATTTTTAAATCCCTTTCTCCTTGACCCATTTTCATGGATTGGCTATTATGTAATAAGTTTATAGTTGCGGGTTGCGAGTTACGGGTTGCGAGTTACGGGTTACGGGTTGCGAGTTTTTATTTGCATTGCAGAATTAGTTTGTTTTGCCACTTAACTCGTTATGACTTTAATTACATTTTTTTAAACTCGCAACGCGTAACCCGCAACTCTGTGTGTGTCTGCTAAAATCTGTGTCCCAATTCAACAGAATGGTTCAATTGAAGATGTCTGAATAGCTATTTAATGTTCAAGGAGATGTATATGAAAAAATCCAGTATCGCCGCTTTCTTAGAAGATGTTAATGTAAAAAGACTTCTTGACAATACCGGAGTCCTTACCGATGCAAGACGCTCTTATAAAGCTCCTTTGTGTCCGGCGTTGCAGAATATCCCTGTCGTAGCCGAACCTTTGGAAGGCGTCGCTGTGCATGTTCACAGGGAGACCTTGAAACAATTGCCGACTATTAGTAAGAACCCGATCTTGGGCCTAAAGGGGGGTGTGGACAATAAGGAAGTATCGGAGCTTTTTAAAAAAGAACGGACGGTAGGGATAGTCCTTTCAGGTGGACCTGCTCCTGGTGGGCATAATGTTATAGGCGGCCTTTATGATGAGGCCAAAAAGGCGAATCCGAACAATAAGGTCATAGGCTTTTTAGTGGGCCCTGCTGGCGTTATGAAAGGAAATTATATTGAGCTGACCGATGACGTGGTGAACAGGTATCGAAACAGCGGCGGTTTTACGATGATTAAAACCGGAAGAGACAAGATCGATACCGTAGATAAAATGGAGCAATGTAAAAAGACTTGCAAGGACTTGGGATTAGATGCCCTGGTGGTCGTAGGGGGGGATGATTCGAATACGAATGCCGCCTTTATAGCAGAGGCTACCAAAGACCTCGGCACGCAGGTGGTCAGTATCCCAAAGACCATAGACGGCGATATGCAGGTGCCCGAATATTGTCAAATATCTTTTGGTTTTCATTCGGCGTCCCGAGCTTATGCAAATGTTATAGGAAACTTGTGCGTCGATTCTTCTTCTGATGTTAAGTATTGGCATTTTATCAAAATAATGGGGAGGAGCGCGAGCCACCTTGCCATGGAAGCCTCCTTTTTATCTCATCCCAACGTAGTCCTAATCGGTGAAGAAGTGGCTTATAAAGGGCTGGATATACACGATATTGTAAAACATATCTGTGATGCAATCGTAAAAAGGAGTGAGGAGGGTAAAAATTATGGCGTGGTGGTGATGCCCGAGGGACTTTTAGAATGCATAGACGATATTAATGTTATCATCCTCAAGCTCAACAAGATTATTGCGGACTACAACAAAAATGTGGCTGAAGAGGGAGGAGATTTCTACAAAGACTTTCTTACCATGTCCGATAAGATGCGATACGTCAACTCCCATCCTATTTGGAAAGATCGTGATAGTCGTGTTCTCGCTGATTTGCCGGAAGAGCTTCAGGAAGGTTTGTTCAAGCCTAGGGACGCACACGGTAATTTTCAATTTTCCCAGGTGCCGACTGATGAAATTATCCTCGATATGGTTACAACTTATCTCATCCGGTTAAAGCATGAAGGAAAATATAAGGGAAAATTCAAAGCCCAGCCTCTTTTTGCGGGATATTTCGGGCGTGGAACATTGCCTACAAAGTTTGATTGCGATTATGCTTACAATTTGGGGTGTACCGCTTTTAGTCTAATCGCCAACGGTGTTACCGGATATATGGCGGCTATTCAGGACCTTCACAAGCCTGTTTCTGAGTGGAAGCCGGTTGGTGTGCCGATAGCCTCATTGCTGCACCTGGAAGAAAGAAAAGGAAAGCTGCAACTTGTAATTGAAAAATCTCTGGTCGATTTAGAAAGCCCGGCCTTTAGGGCATTTCAAATCGAAAGAGAAAAGTGGGTACTTGAGGATAATTACAGAAGCCCCGGCCCTATTCAGTTTTACGGAGAAAACGCGGATTCAAGACCTGTGATCATGCGGTTGAACGACGTGGGCAAGGATTTAGTTTAACTCTTTTTCCAGCACATTCCGCAACACGCAATCAACAGGCACATAATCGGGAAGATATCACCGAACCTTGTATAGAATGTCTTTGATTCCATCAGCGGTATGGATGCGGAAAGGGTGGTCGCTTGAAATAAGGGCGTCTGGTGAGCGATCCTTCCCGCGGGATCAATAAAGGCGCTTATCCCTGTATTGGCGGCGCGTGCTATGGCCACGCGATTTTCCACGGCCCGAAAGGCTGCCATTGATAAGTGCTGGTAAGGGGCGCTTGATCTGCCGAACCAGGCGTCATTGGTAATCGTAATAAGGAGGCGGGCTCCCTTTTTAGTCAGCTCCCGGGCAAGATCAGGGAATATAATCTCAAAGCAGATAAGAACTCCTATGGGGTTATCCTCCCATTTGAGGAGTTGTCCCTTTTCTCCTGAAGTAAAATCTCCCACTGCTTCAACTATTTTTCCCAAAAACGGAAACCAGTTCCGGAGCGGCACGTACTCTCCGAAGGGTACTAAATGGACCTTGTCATACCTTCCCGCTACTTCCCCTCCGGGCGCTATAAGATAGGCGCTGTTCAAATAGGATAGTTTACCGTTTTTCCAGATGTAAGAAGGGCTTCCGGTAAGGAGGTATCCTTTTATATCTTCGATATCTTGTAGCGCCATTGTTGTCAGTGGTTCATCCCGGAGAAAATAAAAAGGGAGGGCCGTTTCCGGCCAAATGGTTAAAGCGGTGTCAGGAGTCTGCGCTGAACGTGTAAGTTCAACATATCGGTCAATGGTCTTTTTTTGGTATGCGGGATTCCATTTTAGCGACTGATCTATATTGCCTTGTACTAATGTGACTCTCTTGTGGGTGCTTCTTTTCGAGACCTTGTCGATCTCTTTGATACGCCAGGTTCCGTATCCCCAGAACGCAACGATTAAGACAATGACAATAGCAAACCGATGCCACGTTATGATTTTTTCTTTTTTATATCGCTCCGCAGCAACAAATATCACGGCGTTGGTTGCTATAATGAGAGCAGAAAGACCGTATCCGCTGAACAGATCAGCGCTCTGCAGCAGAGAGATTTGTTCAAACTGGGAGTGCCCGAGATTTTCCCATGGGAAGCCGGTAAAGAGAAAGGACCTTATGAATTCGAGGCAGGGGAGCAGTATCGACGCGCTGATAGTATAGCCGATGGATTTCTCTCTGAATTTGTTAAGCAAAAAGGCAAAAATAGCGGTATACAGGCTGAGATAACATGCGAGCAGCAACATGATTGCTATTGCTACAACGATAGGAAGACGGCCATAGGTGTGGCAAACACCGACGATCCAATATAAGAGCGTACCATGATGGCACACCCCCATAACAAACCCTATTCGTAGACTATTGCGAAGTGTTTCCCCGGAAATGGCCGCGAAAAAGGGGATAAACGCAACCCACGCAAGAGATGACCATCCTATTTTCGGAAAGGCCGCGGTAAGGATAAGACCTGAGATTGCCGCAAGAATATACTTATAGTATTTTGAACTGAAGTTGAACATTGTTTTATGATACAAGCTCTTATATTATTACTGTTATGTTAGTCAATGTATAAAGAGTGAGGCAATTTCAAAACGTCCTCTTTTGCCCAATCGCCGACTTCGCCATAGTAGCCTTTTCCCCAAAACCCGATATAGATTTGGACAGATCAGTCCTTTTTGAGTTTTTGGTTCAAAAAAATCATTTTACAGCTTGAGATACGTGTTGTTTAATGTTTGCTTGTCGTTCTATCGCTGGTCGTCTCTCAAGTTAGCTTTTTG
>JBDRFJ010000232.1:0-25881 GCA_043818915.1 Pseudomonadota bacterium
TCGATAATGGCTCGGCGAAACGCCTCGCACCTGACCGAATCTCGCAACATCGACTCATGACCCCAGAGATTGCAGTAATTGATTTCAAGTGTCATCTGTCATCCTTCTCAATGGCGAAAAAAATAAGGGGTCAAGTCAACGTTTGACCCATGAGCAATCTATTTTCTCTTATTTCAATATTTCTTCTGATTTTTTATCTTTATTCTTAAACTTCTATGCCCCCTTAAATCTTGACTAATTAACAACAAGGGTCAAGCGTAGACCCCATTCGACCCCATTCCATTAAAATCACATTTCAATATATTTCTTCGATTTTACATAACTTAGAATACCGATTACCAATAGACTTAATAAAAGCGCCGGCTCAATTAATCCTTTATAGCTTGGATAAATATAAATCCCAAGAGCCCCAGCGCAGAAAATAAGACCCAAGAGGAGCACATTCCCTCCGACAAGAGATGCAAAACCCTTTATATCTTTAATTTTGTCCTCATTTTTGTATACCCCGGCTACCAGTTGGATTTTATTTTTAAATTTGATTAGATAGCCAATAATTAAAAGTATACATCCAAGAGTTTCCAAAACCATAAAAATAATTTGAGTTTTACCCACAACAGCTCTCCTTTTATCTCTTGATAATTATTATTACCCAACAGGAGATATATCCCAAGAAAGTCTTCTGTTTTTCCGTCAATTTCATGTTTTAAAAAAAAGTTTGAAAGTATGCGATAGGGTCGCGGATGTACCGCAGCTCATAGCGATAACCGTCCCTGGGCTTTTTGTCGAATCTTCCAGTACATGCGGATAGTATAGCGTACATGGCTATATTGACCCGTACTACAAAATAGTCAAGGCTATTTTGGACTATGATCAAAATTGGACACTATCAGTTTGCAAGCCTGTCCGGACGAATCTAAAAAACGGGTTGATAATTTGTGTACTGGGGTGTAATAGTGTTGCGGGTTTCGAGTTGCGAGTTACGGGTTACGAGTTGCGGGTTTAGGTGATGACAACAAACAACTGACAATATACTAAGGAAGGTAATTAAACATATGAGTAATGAAGTACGAGTACGGTTTGCTCCGAGTCCGACGGGATATCTCCACATCGGCGGCGCCCGGACGGCTATTTATAACTGGCTTTTTGCCAAAAAAACGGGCGGCACGATGATCCTGAGGATCGAAGATACTGATGTGGAACGGTCCACTGAGGAATCGATTCAGGGGATTATTGACGGGCTCACATGGCTGGGGATTACCTGGGAAGAAGGCCCCTATTTTCAGTCACATTTCATCAAAGAGCATCAGGCCGCCGCACAGCAACTGCTTGATTCCGGTCATGCATACAAATGCTTCTGCACCAAGGAGGAGTTGGACCAGAGGAGAGAAGCAGTGAAGCAGGGCAAGGTTGCCGGAAAGCAGGAGGATCCGTGCCGCGCATTGTCACAAGACGAGGTTGCTAAAAAAGAGCAGGCTGGTACTCCCTACGTCATTCGCCTGAAGGTGCCGCGAGGGGAGGGGGCTGTTGTCTTTGAAGATGTCGTGTACGGCCATGTTGAGAAGCAGTACGAAGATATAGAGGATTTTGTTATTGTGCGGTCCAACGGCCAGCCTCTCTACGTGCTTTCGAACGCGGTCGATGATCTCCGCGACCGGATTACCCATGTTATACGGGGACAGGACGGGCTTGCCAACACACCTAAACAGATTTTGCTCTACGAGGCGCTGGGAGTTCCTGTTCCAACGTTTGCCCACATGTCGCTCACGCTTGATCCGCAAAAAGCCAAGATTTCCAAGCGCAAGCACGGGGAGATGGTCGCGGTCCACTTTTATCGCGAGCAAGGATTTTTGCCGTGGGCTTTGGTGAATTTTCTGGTTCTTTTAGGCTGGTCAACGAGCGAATCCCGGGAGATTTTTTCCAAAGAGGAGTTGATCGAGGCGTTTTCGTTAGAGGGGATCAACCGCGCCAATTCGGTTTTTAATGTACAGAAGGATGACCCCAAGTTTTTCACTGACCCAAAGGCGATCAGCATCAATGCCCATTACCTGAGGAGCCTTCCAGTTGAAGAGATACTCCCGTTTGTCAAAGCGGAGTTTGAAAAAGCAGGCCTGTGGGACCCGGCATATGAAGCAGAAAAGAGGGAGTGGTTCGCGCATACTGTTGATCTGATAAGGAGCCGGTATCATGTGCTCCCTGATTTTGTGACCCTTGGCCGCGCCTATTTTGCCGACGACTATTTGATCGATCCCAAGCCCCTGAAGAAGAACGTGCACAAATATGCGGGGTTGAAGGAGTGGTTCCCGATAGTGGCTGATCGTTTGGCAGCTATTGAGACATTCACGATCGAAGAGACCGAAAATGTGATCCGTGAAATGGCCGAAGAGTTGGAGATCAAGCCCGGGGTCATTATCAACGGCATCCGTACAGTAGTGACCGGCCAGGCGGCAGGCCCGGGCATATTTGATATCCTGGTGACAGTTGGACAGGCGCGTGTGGTGGAGCGTTTGCGGAAAGCGGTCAAGTTTTTTGCTTAAAAAACTTGAGGGCCGCCCGCGTTGCGGGCTTGAGGAGCGTTTCACTTGAGGAGCACTTCGTTCAAGGAAGAAGTTAACGGCCTTTTGCCTCAGGCTTCGAGCGAAGCGGTCCTCAAGGCCGTGAGGCCGATCCTCAAGCGTAGCGCGCATTCTACCTTGGTTGCCTGTACTCCGGCGGCTCTTTTTTCCCCTCCAGGATCTTTTTCATCTTGTCTCTTTCGGCCTTTACCTTCCTCAGTTTGTCTTCCAGTTCCGCTTTTTTTTCTTCAGGCGCTTTCTCGATCGCGCGTTCGAGTTTTTCTACTTCCTGCCGCAGTCGATATAGATCAAGGGCTATAAGGCGGATTGACATGGTTACTCCTTGAAGAATTGCTCGCGTACGGGGCACAGGAAACCGCTGAACGCAGGTATCCAGCCATTTAGATGTGAGGACAACGGCATACCGGGTTAAAGGCATTGGAGACCGAAGAGAAGCGGTTCCCTGTGCCCCGTACGCGAACCCCTTACAATTCCTTAGTGATTTCGTTTACGTTTTTGTACGTCATTGGATATCCCATGAGGGTTGAAATCCTCGCTATGATTTCCCATCCGGGTTTTCCTTGTCCGCGCATAGCGCCCGGCGCTGAGACAGAAGATGTTTTCCCTTCAATATTTGTAATAGCCCCCTCGGATTCTTCCAGCCGGAGCGTAGGTAAAATAACCTCGGCATTGCTCAACAGCTTTGATCGATAGGGGGACTGGGCTACGAGAAATTCCACCTTGGCCAGCGCGTTCTTTATCGTATCGTCATGTTCCGCCGACGCGGGCAGTTGCCCCATCAGGTACATTGCCCGAATGCCGCCGGTAAGCGATTTGTCTATGATTTGGCTATGCGAGATCCCTGGTTTTTCAGGAAGGGCTGTATCCCAGCGTTGCACAAGGTCCTTCCGTGCTTCGGGGTCATTGACCCGCTTTTGCCCGGGATAGAAATCGGGGGCAACGCCTGTGTCAAAGAGCCCTCGACCATTTCCGGTAAACAGGAGTGGTATAAGATTAATAGTTCCTTGTTCGCTAAGGGCAAGGAGTTGGTTGAGTTGCTCGGAATCCCACTGAAAGATCTCGCTTGAATAGAGGAATACGGTTGAAAGTTCATCTGAAACCGGTGGCAGGGAGTCAGTCACCACAATGAGTTTTGCCTTGTTCGCTCGTTGCGTGCGTCTGATAAGCGCGTCAATGATGGGGTAGCGTTGAGCGGGATTGCCGGGTGTGATGAATATCTGTTCGGCGTTCTCAATAGCCCGGTAAGGATTCGTCGCGGAAAGGAGTGGGAGGAATTCGTCGGAAAGATTGAGACCTGAGGGGCTTCCCAAAAAGTCGATGTTCGATGTCTTTATAACCGCTCTCATGAATTTTTGAAAGAGATACCCATCTTCATTGGTGCATGAAGGTGTGGCAAGACCTGCAAATGATTCAGGTCCGTGGACTTTCTGAAGTGTCTTCAAGCGCTGAACAATGTGTGAGATCGCCTGTTCCCAATCTGCCGGGACGAAATGCCCATTTTGTTTGATTAACGGGGTTTCAACTCGCCTTCTTTCCTTGATGTCCCCGTATCGGAACTTCCCTTCAACGCACAGATGCCCATAATTAGGTGGTTGTTGCAGATTTGAGGTTACTTTGATCAGGTCATTGCCGACGTAATGGAGTGTCAACTCGCATCCGCATCCGCAGTACGGACACGTTGTGATAGCGGTGCCCAGATGGAAGGGGCCCGGCTGTAGGCGCGTTTTTTCTATAAGGGCGCCCGTGGGACAGTTGCTGACGCACAGACCGCAGGAAAGGCATTTGTCGTTGATTACCGGACCGTAAAAAGATACTTTTCCGTCCCGGTCATATTCCAGGGCCTCCAGCTTGATCGCGTCAGAACACTGATACTCGGCACAGTTACGCATGCAGCGTCTGCAGCCTATGCACTTGTTGGGATCGATTATAATATATGGATGGCTTTCATCGATTTCAAATTTTTTTTCCTGCCATATATCGAGGCTTGAAACGTCTACCCCGTATTCGGTGGCGTATTCTCTCAACTTGCATTCAAAGGCGTCGAGACACCCGCATGAAAGACACCGCTTTGCTTCCTGTACCGCTGTTTCTTCGGAAAAACCGAGTTCTACTTCTTCAAAATTATTGCCGCGAGCAGCTATGGGGAGCTCCGGCATTTTTGCCTTTGGTTTTTTAGTGAAATTGACAAAGTTCTGGGGGTCAACCCTATCAAGGCTCCCTTTGCTGATGTTAAAGGGCATCACCGGTCCTTTAACAGGCTTTTTGCGTAGAAAGAGGTCGATGGAGTGGGCGGCCCGCCTCCCCGCACCGAGCGCTGAGACCACTGTTTTTGCCCCCGTATAGACATCTCCGCCGGCAAAGACACCGACTACGTTAGTCTGAAGCGTGCCCGGGTGGGCCACAATCGTGCCCCAGCGGGTGGACTCTATTTTTTTGTCGAGTTCGTCGGTCTGTAATCCGGACAGGTCCGGCACCTGGCCGATAGCAGCAATTACGGTATCAACATTTACCACTTTTTCGGAGCCTGACACCGGAACGGGACGCCTCCTTCCGCTTGCATCCTTTTCACTCAACTCCATACGGATGTATTCTAACTGCTTTAATCGGCCGTTTTCACCGATGAGACGCGACGGCGCAGCCAGTATGTTGATGGCAACTCCTTCTTCTTCTGCCGCGTCCACCTCCACTGCCGAGGCCGGCATTTCCACACGGGACCGTCGGTAGTAGATGGCAACTTCTTTGACGCCCAGCCTGAGAGCGGTTCGTGCGGCATCAATGGCGGTATTGCCGCCGCCGATTACAATCACTTTATTCCCGAGTTCCACCTTTTTGCCGAGGGAGACATCGGTTAAAAATGTGGTCCCTTCCAGCACGCCGTTCAAATCTTCTCCAGGGACACGCATTTTGCGGGCTCCCCAGCATCCTATGCCGAGAAATACAGCGCCATATCCATCCGCCAAGAGACTTTCGCACGTAAAGTCTTTTCCCATGACGATATTAGTCTTTGCCTCGATTCCTAATTGGAGGATCGATTCTATCTCAAGGTCGAGTATATGATTAGGAAGACGATAGCTGGGGATTCCATAGCGCAATTGTCCGCCCAGCTCGGGCATTGCTTCAAATATGGTTACTTCATGTCCCATCTGGCGTAGATAGTAGGCCGCGGAAAGTCCGGCCGGTCCGCCTCCCACCACGGCAACGCGATAGCCGGAAGGTTCGGGAAGACATACAATCAGTTTCTTATAATTGTTCCGTTCGTAATCGCCAAGGAATCTCTTTGAAAAGTTGATACAGACCGGCTCATCAACACGTTGGCGGCGACACTCGCTCTCGCAGGGATGTGGGCATACCCGTCCGATAACCAGAGGCATGGGACAACGTTCTTTCACGAGTCGCAATGCTTCTAAATACTGACCGTTGGCAAGTAAGGCAAGATACCCCTGAATGTCGACATTGGCGGGGCAGGTCAGGTGACATGGGGCCACACAATCCCCGTAGTGCTTTGAGAGGATCAGTTCCAACCGGTTGCGGCGTGCCTGGCGGACCCGTTCGGAATCGGTATGGACAACCATCCCTTCCTTGACTTTGTTGATGCACGATATGGCGAGGCGGTCCTTCCCCTCGATATCCACCACGCAGATACGACAGCGGCCCAGGGGCTTCAGATGCTCTTGAAAACAGAATGTGGGGATCGTAATCCCGGCCTCCCAGGCTGCTTGAAGGATGGTGGTTCCAGGTTCGACAGCGATTTCTTTCCCATTGATTGAGAGTTGAATCTTTTTTGACACGCCTTACCTCCTATTCGATTAGATTTGTTATGTGGGTTGTTGAGAAGAATGAAAAATAGTAAAGAATGCGCCCACATTACAATGTGTGATTCAGAGCAATCTACTATACATTGAAATTGTGGAAAAAACAAGTGGTGGCGGGGACGGGGACGGGTGACAGGGGGGAAAGATGTCTCAAAAGCTCACCACAATCTTATTTCTTGGCGAGGGGATGACCTCTCCGATGATCGAGGCGACGTCTATCCCTTTTGTGTGGAGATTTTCAAGGAGTAGTTCGGCTTTTTTGGCCTCTACAGCTATGATCAGCCCGCCGGACGTTTGAGGATCATAGAGCATGTCTTCAAAGTCGCGAGTATGATTTCCTTTGATCTCTACGTGGGGTTGGTAAAAGTTTTTATTGGCGTAGCACCCTGCCGGCACAAGACCCATGGCCGCGTATTGTAATGCTTCCTTGAAATGCGGGATTTGGGACGCTTTTATGAGAAAGCCCCCCTCGGACCCCCGGAGCATTCCCGTAAGATGTCCGATGAAGCCGAACCCGGTTACGTCGGTGCAGGCGTGAACGCCTATTTCCTGCATTAATTTTGAGGCATCTTTGTTGAGGGCGGACATTGACTCAACGACTTTTTTTTCTGCTTCCTCAGAGGCGGTTTTTCCTTTTATTGCCGTGGCGATAATACCGGTTCCGATCGGTTTGGTCAGGATCAGGCGGTCACCAATCCTGGCGCCGCTGTTGGCGATTACCCGATCAGGATGAATTGTCCCGGTTACTGACAGGCCGTACTTCAGCTCTTCATCATCTACGCTGTGTCCGCCTACAAGAGCCACATCTGCTTCGTTGAGTTTTTCAATCCCTCCACGTAGGATCTCCTTGAGAATCTCTTTTTTCAGCTTTTTTATTGGAAATCCCACAATATTCATCGCGGTCAGAGGAATTCCCCCCATGGCATAGACGTCGCTCAGGGCATTTGCCGCGGCGATCTGCCCGAACTCAAAAGGGGAATCCACAATAGGGGTAAAGAAATCGACCGTCTGAATAAGGGCAAGGTCGTCCCTGATTTTAAAGACCCCCGCATCGTCCATTCGATCGAGTCCGATCAATATGCGTGGATCATTTCTCAATGGAATACCGCACAATATGTTGTCCAGGTCCCCCGGACTTAATTTTGCCGCTCAGCCGGAAGCTCGGGCATATTCTGTAAGCCTGGGATCTTTATTGGGTTCTGCCATTGTTCTCCTTACAGTGTGCACTGTTTGACCGCTTCGCTCGAGGACCGGGCTTACGCCCTCGAGGATTGCTTCGCTTAAGGCTGAAGACAAGATGGCCTTTACCTCTGGCCTCAAGCGTAGCAATCCTCAAGGCCGTAAGGCCGATCCTTAAGCCCCAAGGGTACGTTCCCTGAGTCCGCATTGCGGACGATGTTACCATTTTAGGAAAGTAAAGCTGTTAAAAAGTTTGTTGATCATCATAGTGTAGAAATCGAGACCTTCTTTATCCTCAGCTCCATGGATTCCTCGCTGCGCAAAGTAGGCCAATGCATTATCATAGTTCGCCCGTGAAAGCGCTTCGATCCGTGAAACCTGCCCTTGCTTGTAATATTTTTTTCCACGGGCCAATATATTTTTGAGGAGATCTTTTTTTGTCGTTTCGGACCGTTTGTGTCGTTTCAAGGTATTTAATACTATCCAATAGGCTTCCAGATAGGTCTTTAGAAAAGTTGCAAAACAAAAGAGTTTCCGAAGCCCTATGGGTGTTATATTGTACGTATTCGGCAAAGAAGAGTGTTCCGTCAGAATCGAGGCTTCGATAAAGGCGGCCAGGACTTCGCGTACGCAATCTTCCGTAGCCTTGTCCACGTCATAGACAAATTCATACTTTAATAAATCACGCAGAAATCCATAATCGGCATTTAATGTGTCAAAAGAAAACTGGAAATTTTCATACGTCAGTATTGCCAACGCGGCATAGGCGGCTGGTATGAAGAAATGGACAGAGTTGTTTTTGTAGTACTCGAGGTTGAGCCGTTTGTCTTCAACAATAACAAATGTCGGATTGTCGGATATGGTATTATCTTTCTTTTTATCATCAAGCCGTTCAATAAATTTACGCTTAGTATAGTGGATAAGCATTTCATCCACTGCGCGCGCCTTATTGTCAAAGGCTTCGGATAAGTGTACATTTTGAATGTCAAGGTGTTCCAGGTAGACATCTATATAATCCTTTAGTTCATTTTTTGAGAACACCTTTTTGGGATAATTCAAAATAGCGCCGGCTATTAGCGCCTGGGGTGTAACCACTGAAATTTGATTAATGCGATGTATAATTCTAAATCCAAGATTTCGATAAACAATCTGGCGCTTCCTCTGTCCCATCTTTTTGAATGGAAGGTCGAAATTAGCAAGAAGATTGTTTAATGATATGGGATCGTCGAATTGGAGGTAAATACGTCCGTACCTCCTTTTTAAATGCTTCCTCGCCCTTATTAACTGCATAAAATTTTCTGGTTTCTTTTTTTGTCCCTCCAGTTCTTCTAAATATACGTTTTCTTCCATAACCCGATCATACCCGATAAAGATAGGGACAAACATCATTTCATCACATGCTCCGGTTTCATAAGCTTTTAAAAGGATCGAAAGGAATCCCAGTTTTGGCAAGACAATTTTCCCGGTACGACTCCGACCCCCTTCAATAAAAAATTCTATGTTGAACCCTTCTTTTACCAGCATTCTGATGTATTCTGAAAACACTTTGGCATAGAGCTGAGCCCCCTGAAAAGATCGTCTTATAAAGAACGCGCCGCATTTTCTGAATATAGGTCCCATTGGCCAGAAAGTAAGGTTCTTTCCGGCGGCCACATGGGGACACGGCATGTTATGCATGAACAAAATATGGGAGAGTAAAAGATAGTCTAAATGACTTTTGTGGCAGGGGACCAATACAACAGGTGCCTTTTGGGCGGTACTTTTAAGCCGATTGAGACCCTCCATGTCCAGGACGACACCATCAAAAAGGGTTTTCCATGTCCAATTAAAGAGCATTGCAAGACATCGGATAAGTGTAATATTATAATTAGCTGCTATTTCCTGGAGATAATCATCCGCCTTTTTGTGGATTTCTTGAATACTCTTTCCATGGGTTTTAGCATAGTTTTCCATGAATCTCTGGAAATGATTGTTTCTTAAAACGAGCTCTTTAAGTTCCTCGGGCGGTCTTAATACAGGGCCGGTTATACTTTGACGGTGTCTGTTAAGTTGGTTTAACAGTTTCTGGCGGAGCTTGTAAGAAAGATATTCCGGACTCTTATCCTGATGCTCCGGCATCTGGAGAAATTCTTTGAGCGATATAGGTTCAGAAGCCTCAACAAAAATATTTTGAGGGTTCCTTAAGAGGGTTAAGAGTCTGCGTAGAATGCCGGGATTTTCCTCTCCTCCGAACAAGATATCGATGAGACGCGAATAATATCGCATAGGCTTTTTACTGAACAGAAACAGGTGAGGGACCAGATAGATCGGCTTTTCAACATCCTGTTGCATCTCAATGAGATGTCGGATTGGGTCGGTTTCTGATTTGACAAAACGGCTATAAAATCCGCCTCGATCCACCAGAGACAAAAGCGCGGTTTCCCCTTGTTCCATGCAGCGTTTGTAAAAACCGGACTGGTATGGGTCGGGGAATTTTTTATAGCGGATTAGATGGTCTATATGGGCCAATAAGACCCGGAATATGTGAGAAAAAGGTTGAAAACAAAGAATGCCTTGATCGAATCCAATGGTAGGGGCAGGGAGTCCCTCCAAGTTGTAGCGGACATTGTAGAATAGGTATTCCAACTTGCTTTTGTATTTGGATACATAGACTATAATCCCTTTTTCACGCAATTCATTCAAAGATGCTGTTTGAGCCTTGTTGATCGCTACATCCGAGAATAAGAGCTTGAGTATCCACCGAGAAAGAAAGTTAAATATTCCCGAACTTCTCGGGATAAACGATGTATAGTGATCATGATGCCCATTCAAAATGGTATTGATCAGGGACTTGGTTTTTCTTCTATTTTCATGGGAGGCCATATCGAATATTCCTCAAAAATCGCCCAACTTAGGTAAAAATTAAACAGTATCATATTTTTTTTTCATGTCAATTTGAAAATTTTTATGGTATAAATGGCCTCATGATTGCGATCGGTGATATCGTTTTGGTCTATTATGAAGATGAGCCGGCCTTTTTTGCACGTATCGAAGATATTACTCCGGACCGTAAGCCTCGGTGGTTCCAACTCAAGTTGTTAGTCCTTCAGCTACCTATTATTGAAATTGTGTGGATATTGCGGGAAGAATACATAAACGGTACGTCTTTTACCATGGGAGGGCATACCATTCGGATGGAGTTGGTTACCGGACCCCAAGAACCCGGGCAACATGGTTTGCCCGATGAGAAAGACTCAAACAGTAAAAAACAAGAGGATGCCGGTGGCAAGGTAATCCCGCTATTTAAGGGGAAATAGAAAAAATCATTTTTGGCTTGCTTTGAATTGGCGTATATGGTATTTGCAAATTTTTTATATAATATATAAGAGTTATACTATTTTGTATTTTTACGAATTCATCAGAAATTAAAACTTTATAATTTACTATGCATCAAAAGGAGGGTTTGAGGGTATGAAAACGTTGATTGGTGGTGGTGCGGCCGCGGTGTTGGGAATTATTGGTATGTCAATTTGGTGGAAGCCATTCATGCAGCTTTTGGCAGGCTCTATCCCTGCCGCGTTGTTGCTGGGTGGCGGCTTGGCAATCTACCTCGGTTTTGATGAGCTGAAAGATACCTGGAAGAGCAAGAAAGAAGAAGAGGTTGGCCCATCTTTCAAGGGGGAAGAGGTAGAAAAGTATAAAAAAGAAGTAGATGAATTAAAGGACGAGATTAAGACCTTAAAAAAAGGAGAAAAAAAGGAGAAGTAATAATTTCTCCGCGCATAATTTTGTTAGGGTAATAAATACCGCTCATGAGATTATTATGAGCGGTATTTTTTGTGCTCCCCCTTTACAAACGGAAAACCGTGATTATTATTCTGAGATAAGTGTCATAACGACTTCGTAAAAAAAATAAGAAAAGGAGAAGGGTAGCTATGAAGATCAGACCATTGCAAGATCGAATTCTTGTAAAACGTCTTGAGGAAGAGGCAAAGACAAAGGGCGGAATTATCATACCGGACAGCGCCAAAGAAAAACCTGCCGAAGGTGTTGTTGTTGCTGTGGGTAAAGGGAAGGTTTTGGAAAATGGAACAAAGTTGCCCCTTGAAGTAAAAAAGGGGGACAGGATTCTTTTTTCAAAATATGGTGGTACTGAAGTGAAGATCGAAGGGGTAGAACATCTCATTATGCGTGAGGATGATATACTGGGTGTCGTAGAAAAGTAATAAGTACTTTTGCGTCCTTGTTTAATGGCGAGGAATTATGTCAGGTTAATTGTATACGTAAACAAATATGTTAAGGAGGATATAAAAAGATGGCTAAAGAGATTAAATATGACGTCAAGGCCAGGGAGTCGCTTCTGAAGGGGGTTAACACTCTGGCAGATGCCGTTAAAGTTACTCTGGGACCAAAGGGTAGAAATGCCATTATCGAAAAGTCGTGGGGGTCCCCTATAGTTACAAAAGATGGTGTCACTGTCGCTAAAGAAATCGAACTGGAAGACAAGTTCGAAAATATGGGCGCCCAGATGGTGAAAGAGGTCGCCAGCAAAACAAGTGACGTCGCCGGCGACGGGACCACAACAGCAACAATTCTGGCCCAGGCCATTTACAGAGAAGGTCAAAAACTGGTCGCTGCCGGCAATAATCCAATGGCAATAAAACGTGGTGTGGATGCGGCCGTTCAAGTTGTGATTAAAGAATTGGCCGGCATGAGCAAACCGACCAAAGACCAGCGTGAGATTGCACAGGTCGGCACAATATCCGCCAACAACGATGAGACGATCGGCAATATTATTGCTGAGGCAATGAACAAGGTGGGTAAAGAAGGTGTTATTACCGTAGAAGAAGCAAAGTCGATGGATACCACACTTGAGGTGGTAGAAGGAATGCAGTTTGATCGTGGCTATCTCTCTCCTTATTTTGTAACAAACGCGGAAAAGATGGAGGTCGAGCTGGCTGAGCCGTATATATTGATTCATGAAAAAAAGATCAGTGTAATGAAGGATCTTCTCCCCATCTTGGAGCAGACCGCTAAAATGGGCAGACCCCTTCTGATCCTTGCAGAAGACATCGAGGGTGAGGCCCTGGCAACATTGGTGGTCAACAAGATTCGAGGCGTACTTCAGTGCGCGGCTGTAAAGGCTCCGGGATTCGGTGACCGAAGAAAGGCTATGTTGGAAGATATCGCAATCCTCACGGGCGGACAGGTGGTCTCAGAGGATCTTGGCATCAAACTGGAAAACCTGACAATAAATGATCTTGGCTCTGCCAAACGGATTCGTATTGACAAAGACAACACCATAATCGTAGATGGCGCGGGCAAACGTTCTGATTTGGAAGGCCGTGTAAGACAGATACGAGCTCAGATCGAAGAAACAACATCGGATTATGATCGTGAGAAACTTCAGGAACGGTTGGCCAAATTGATCGGTGGAGTTGCGGTAATCAATGTAGGCGCTGCTACTGAAACAGAGATGAAGGAGAAAAAGGCTCGTGTGGAAGACGCCTTAAACGCTACACGCGCTGCCGTGGAGGAAGGTATCGTCGCCGGCGGCGGAGTAGCGCTTGTAAGGTGTATACCTGCCCTTGATAAGATAAGAGTCAAGGCTGAACAGAAGCTGGGCGTTAAGATCGTAGCACGCGCATTAGAAGAGCCGCTGCGTCAGCTTGCTGCTAATGCAGGCGCCGAGGGTTCTGTTGTTGTAGAGAAGGTGAAGGGGATGCAAGGCGCCGAAGGCTACAATGCTGATACCAACAAATATGAAGATCTTATTAAGGCTGGTGTAATTGATCCGACCAAGGTAACACGTTACGCACTCCAAAATGCGGCAAGCGTGGCCGGTTTGATGCTTACTACCGAAGCTATGATAGCTGAGAAGCCCTCAAAACAAGAAATGCCCGCCATGCCTCCTGGCGGCGGTATGGGCGGCATGGGCGGTATGGGCGGCATGATGTAATCTGAGCCGATCCCGACGCTAATTTATAAAGAGCAAATCTCGGAAGCCCTCATGTACAGAATACATGAGGGCTTTTTTGTGTGATTTCCCTTGAACAACCAAATAGGTTATGATACGTCCAAATATTGCACCTGCTGAGATAGTTGTTATAAAAAACATAGTAACCTCTTCATATTTGATGAGTGATCAATTATAAAATATTGGAGTAATGGAGTACTGGAGTGTTGGATATTTTTTTGCCAGTACTCTAATACTCCAGTACCCCAATGAATTTTTGTCGGAGGATATCATGAACTACAAGGAGACCTTAAATCTCCCAAAGACCGGTTTCCCCATGAAAGCAAATCTGTCTGTGCGTGAACCGGACTTTTTGAATAGATGGGAGGAAGAACGACTGTACGACCGGATTAGAAAGATATCAAAAGGTCGCCCGTTATTTATCCTTCATGATGGTCCGCCGTATGCCAATGGAAATATACACTTGGGGACTGCTCTTAACAAGATCTTAAAAGATATTATAGTCCGTTCCCGGCAGATGAGCGGTTTTGCCGCTCCGTATGTCCCTGGTTGGGATTGCCATGGTCTACCGATCGAACATAATGTAGACAAGGAACTCGGCCCCAAAAAAAACTCTATGAGCAAGAGCCGGATACGGAAAATGTGCAGGGCTTATGCTGAAAAGTTTGTGGAAATTCAAAAAGAAGAATTTAAACGTCTCGGTGTCATGGGAGAATGGGACACCCCCTATCTTACGATGAACCATTCATATGTTGCCTCTATCGTGCGGGAGTTCGGGAAATTTGCCGTTAATGGGGGTCTGTTCAAGAGCAAGAAACCTATTTATTGGTGTTCTACATGCAAAACTGCTCTGGCCGAAGCAGAGGTAGAATACGCGGATCACACCTCACCTTCGATCTATGTCAAGTTCTCCCTTACTTCCGATATAGGAAGAGATATCCCTGCATTAAAAGGGAAAAAGGTCTCTGTTGTTATTTGGACAACGACCCCTTGGACGATTCCTGCCAATCTTGCTGTTGCGCTTCATCCGGATTTTGAATATGTAGCAGTAGATGTGGGAAGTGATGATGTGTTGATCCTTGCCCGCGACCTTTTAGAAGGCTGCATGAAGATGTTCGGCATCGAGGATTATACGATTGTTGCAGACATTGACGCGCGTGACTTAGAGCACAAATCTTGCCGCCACCCTCTTTACGACAAAGAATCTAAACTAATTTTAGCCGACCATGTCACACTCGATTCAGGGACAGGGTGCGTTCACATCGCTCCCGGCCACGGACGGGAGGACTATGAGGACGGATTAAGGTATCATCTCGAGATCTATTCGCCGGTTGATGATAAAGGACGGTTTAACGGCGATGTAGAATACTTTGCGGGAAAGTTTGTATTTGACGCGAACAGAGACATAAACGCAAAACTATCTGAAGTCGGAGCGCTCCTCGCGGAAGAGAAGATCGTTCATTCATATCCTCATTGCTGGCGTTGTAAAGAGCCGGTTATCTTTCGCTCTACTGACCAGTGGTTTATATCAATGGACGAAAACGATTTGCGAAGCAAATCTCTCGCGGCTATTAATCAGGTCAAATGGATTCCTCGCTGGGGGCGTGAACGAATTTACGGGATGGTGGAAAATCGTCCTGATTGGTGTATCTCCCGGCAACGTTCCTGGGGTGTGCCTATTATCGCTTTTTATTGCACTGACTGCAAAAATGTCTTGATTACCAAAGAGATTATCGCGCATGTTGCCGATCTTTTTGATAAACACGGCGCGGATATATGGTTTGAGGCGGAGAATGATATTCTCCTCCCCAAAGGGACTACCTGCCCTCATTGTCAGGGTGAAACCTTCGCAAAGGAGACCGATATACTCGATGTGTGGTTTGATTCAGGCGTAAGCCATACAGCGGTCCTGGAACATAGAGAAGGGCTCCGGCGGCCTGCCGACCTTTATTTAGAGGGGAGTGATCAGCACCGTGGATGGTTTCACAGCTCGCTTCTTATTTCGGTGGGGACCAGAGAAGAGGCTCCATATAAGTGTGTGTTGACACATGGATTTGTGGTAGACGGAGAGGGCAAGAAGATGTCCAAGTCCCTCGGAAACATTGTGTCTCCCACGGAAGTCATAGACAAATATGGCGCGGAGATCTTGAGGCTTTGGGTCTCGGCCTCCGATTACCAGGATGATATCAGGATATCTAACGATATACTGAAACAGCTTTCCGACGCCTATCGTCGTATTCGTAATACAAGCCGTTTTCTTTTGGGAAATCTAAGAGATTTTGATCCCTCTTCAGATCGTGTCCCTTATGGAGATATGATGGAGATCGATCAGTGGGCGCTTCATAGATTACAAGAATTGATTAAGAAAATCCAAAGGGCGTACGATGAGTTTGAATTTCATGTTGTATATCACGCGCTCTATAATTTTTGCACATTGGACATGAGCGCGTTTTATCTTGATGTCTTAAAGGATCGACTGTACACCTCTCCCCAAAAAAATCTTGCGCGCAGATCCGCCCAGACAGCCATGTTTGATATTCTCGACGCTATGGTTCGTCTTATGGCTCCGGTTATGGTCTTCACAGCAGAGGAGATTTGGGATCACATGCCGGGCAATAGCGGTCGGGAAAAGAGTGTTCACCTGGCATCTGTCCCGGAGAGAAATCGAGAGCATACGAATAATGAACTGGCTGAACAATGGGAAAAAATCCTTGCCGTCCGGGGTGAAGTTACCAAGGGCCTGGAGAAGGCGAGAAGTGATAAAGTGATCGGACATTCTTTAGATGCTGCTGTGACACTTTCGTTGCCGGCTGATCTGTTTGAGTCTCTTTCGCGTTATCGGGAAGAATTCAGAACGATTTTTATTGTATCCAGCGTCACTGTCCTATGCGATGAACCACTAAATGACGTGTATCAGAGCGACCAAATACCAAATCTGCAGGTAAAAGTTGCCCCCGCATCAGGGCAAAAGTGCGAACGGTGCTGGGTACACGATCCCACGGTAGGAGAGGCTGAAGTCCATAAAAATATCTGCGCGAGATGTGTTAAGGCGCTTAGCGCTTAGCGCAGATGTCAGAGGACAGATGACCAATGACCAATTACAACCGCTATACCATCCTGTTCATCGGCTCGGCCCTGATCGTCATAATGGACCAGGTTGTTAAGCTGATTATCAGAAAGAAACTTGTTCTTCATCAACTGATAGAAGTGATTCCGGGTTTTTTCAACCTGGTACACGTGCGCAACACCGGAGGAGCATTTGGTCTCCTTGCCGGCAGTACATCTTCAGGTCTCAGGATGGCGCTCTTTGTCGGTGTGTCTCTCCTTGCAATGGGAATGATCTTTTATATCTATTCCAGGGTGAAACCGGGTCAAGCTGGGTTTTCTGCAGCACTTATTATGATACTTGGGGGGGCGGTAGGTAATCTGATAGATAGGGTTCGGTTCGGAGATGTGGTAGATTTTTTGGATTTTTACATTGGTACTATCCATTGGCCGGCCTTCAATGTTGCCGACAGTTTTATAACTGTGGGTATCGTTCTTTTCTGTTATTATCTATTAATCAAAAAGGTAAACTTATGAAGGGATCTTCTTGCGAGAATATAATGTGTAACCTAACTCTGAAATCTGCAATCTGAAATCCGAAATACTCTATGCATCCTACGTTATTTCATATCGGCAACTTTGCCGTCCACACATATGGTTTTTTTATCGCTATCGGGTTTATGCTTGCTATCTCACTGGCGATTCGGGAAGCTAAAAGGGTGGGGGAAGACGGAGAAAAGATTATAGATCTTGCTCTGTATATTCTTATCGCGGCGATTGTTGGTTCTCGTCTTCTCTATGTTGCGATTAACTGGGGGGATTTTAGGGCCGATCCCCTGGAGATGCTCCGTATATGGAATGGAGGGCTGGTCTTTTATGGAGGACTCATAGGGGCGTCGTTTGTGACAGTATGGTATCTCAGGAAACACCAGCTTCACGTATGGAAGACCGCGGATATCCTTGCGCCGTCAATTGCTTTGGGACAATCCATAGGGAGAATCGGTTGCTTTTTTGCCGGCTGCTGTTACGGGAAGGTGTGTGATTATTGGTGGTGTGTCACATTCACCCATCCTGAGTCTTTGGCGCCGAAGGGCATTCCTCTTCACCCTACTCAACTCTACTCTTCCGTCAATGCATTCCTGATCTACCTTGTTCTTATAGGACTCAGAAGGAGCAAGAAATTCGAAGGAGAGCTTTTCTGGGTCTATATGCTTCTTTACGCCATAACGCGGTCGGTGATTGAATTTTTCCGTGGAGACCACAGGGGGACTCTATTTGGCGGTCTGCTCTCAACGTCTCAGACTATCGGCATTGTGATGGCAGTCGTTGCCGGTTTTATGATCTGGTATCTTAATCGCTTACCTCACGGCAAGGACGAGAAGTAAAGTCTATGGTGTTAAAGAGGTTGATAAATCCGAATATCGAATATCGAAATCCGAAACAAATCCTAAATTCAAATATCAAATGTTCAAAACATTCTTCAACCTTACACAATACCCTATCCCTTGCAACTTATGCTCTTCATATAATGTTTTATATTTTGTATTTTGGTCATTCTAATTTGTTTCGGATTGAGCGCTGACGCTTCACTGCGTGCCGTGCTTCGGATTTCGGATTTATCCCGTAAGAATAGAATCAAGAGAATTGTCAACAGTCTTTAAAACTTTGCGCCTTTGCGGTGAACTACTACATTAAAACCATGCGTCCCTGTTTTCATCCTCGATTAGTGAATGACCCTTTTGGAGATCCGACCCTTTTTATTCCGTTTCTCTATGAAAAACGTGCGCTGATGTTTGACCTGGGAGATGTTTGCCCCCTTTCTTCCAGGGATATTTTAAAGCTGACACATATTTTTGTTACTCACACCCATGTAGATCACTTTATTGGATTTGATCATGTGCTGCGAATCTTATTGGGAAGGGAGAAATCCCTGCATCTATTTGGTCCTCCGGGGTTTTTGCAAAATGTAGAGGGCAAACTGGCAGGATATACGTGGAACTTAGTAGAAAACTATTCGAACGATTTCTCGTTGAATGTAACAGAGATCAATGTAGACAGAATGGTAAGCAAAGTATATCGGTGCCGTAGTCGATTTAAGCCAACTGGTGACCCGCGTCAAGTCCTGTTTCAGGGGAAGCTCCTCGAAGAACCTTCTTTTTCCGTGCACGCCGTTCATCTGGATCATGAGATCCCGTGCCTTGGTCTTGCCTTAAAGGAACGCTTTCATGTGAATGTGTTAAAAGATCGGCTAAAGGGTCTTAATCTACCCGTGGGGCCCTGGCTGAAAAAGTTCAAGGATGCTATTTACAACAAAGAAAATGAAGATATGATTTTTAAGGCAGTATGGAAAGAAGGCCCCCAACAGTATAAGAGAGAATTTCTATTAGGTGAATTAAAGAAAGAAATCGTCCGTATTACGCCGGGCCAAAAAATTGTCTATATTACAGATATTCGCTATACCCCGGAGAATGTGGAAAGGGTGGTCGATTTTGCAAGAGACGCGGATGCTCTTTTTATCGAGGCGTCATTTCTTGATACAGAACGGGAAACAGCGTATGAAAAGTATCACTTAACAGCCCGGCAGGCTGGAAGCATTGCCCGTAAGGCAGGTGCTAAGCAGTTTAAGCTGTTTCATTTTTCTCCGCGTTATACCCACAAGGCAGAACTCCTTTATCAGGAGGCGGAGGCCGCATTTTTTAACACGGCCTAGAAATGGGGGCATGCCCCCATTTCTATAAATCCGAAATCCGAATATCGAAATCCGAAACAAATCCGAAATTCAAATGCTAAATGTTCAAAACCTTACAAATTTAAGGACTTAGTATTCCAATATGTCAATCCTTCAATCCCTCAATTGCCTTGTTTTGAATTTTGGTTATTCGTATTTGTTTCGGATTTCGATATTCGAATTTCGGATTTAATTAAGCTTCGAATTTCGCGTTTTTCCGTCATTTTTTGAATTAACAGGACTAACCTCCTATCGGGGGTAGGTATCTGCCATCATAACAGACGGTTTGATCTCTTTCATGTAACGTTTTACCCCTTTTATGATCCCGCTGACGAGGCTATCCTGGTACTTGAAGTTTGTCAGACGTTTACACTCTGTTTTGTGGCTTATGAATCCGAGTTCAACCAGAATAGAAGGCATCTTTGCACCCAACAACACATAGAAGGGGGCCTGTTTTACGCCAAGGTCTTTGATTTTGCTGTATTTCGGTTGCAGGTCCTTTATGAGTCCATTTTGTACACACGCGGCCAGGTGACTTGATTCATTGATCTTCGAATATCGCATAAGATCATTTAAAATTATTTCCAGGTCACTTATACTCTTGGCAGAGGTGGCATTTTCACGCGCCGCCACCATAATTGCATCGTTATCAGTGGCCAGATTTAAAAAATAGGTCTCTATGCCGTATGTGTATCGTTTTTCAGTTGCGTTGGCGTGGATCGATATAAAAAGGTCCGCGTTTTTAGTGTTGGCAATGGCTGTCCTCTCCTCAAGCGGCAGGAACTTATCAGAGGTTCTGGTATAGAAGACCTCGCAGTCCAACTCTTTTTTTATTCTTTCCCCTAATTTTTTTGCAACCCGCAGCGTTATGTCTTTTTCAAAGACCCCCTTGTAATAGCCTGGAGCGCCACAATCTTTTCCGCCATGTCCCGGATCGATAACAATCCGTTTGACGTTGAGCGCCAACTGTTTAGCTAAGCCCCTGGATGGAAGCGGAGCTGTCTTTTGGGCGGTAATAGTTCCCTCGCCGTTTACATCGACTACTATTCGAAAGGGGTTGTGTAAAGAGAATATCTTGAATGTATCAATTGTATTGATATCCAGGACAATGCGGACCGATGTAGGTGTGTTCTGGGCAACACGGGCTTCTTTAAGAAGGTCATCCCGGATCGGGACCACAGTGGAAAGCCCTCGGCCGATCTTAGTCTGATTCAAATCGATATAAAGACGCTGTGGTTTATGGATAGATGGGTCTTTTTTTAAGAGGCGATAAGAATAAGATACCTCGTCTGCCGCGTCGATGACTACACGGGTATAGGTCGGATTTGACCAAAAACGCAATTGTTTTATATTGATAAGAGATGTATCCTGTTCCGGCTTCTTATAGTTATTCTTTTTGTGCTTTGACTTGGGAGGAGAAAACTTTGAGATGGCAACCCTTGCCTTTGCCCGGTGGTCACTTTTTGGATAGCGTGTTACTATACGTTTGTAATGCTTGAGAGCAAGATCTCTTTGGTTTTGTACATTTAATGCAATTTCCGCCAGGTCAAAAAGTGCGTCATCCGCCAAGACCGAGGTGGGGAAGAGTTTTATCATGCGGTTGTAATGCTCTATCGATTTCTTGATGTCACTTTTTTTCCCGGAATATCTATAAAGTTCCCGGTACGCGTGTCCTAACCTGAAAAGAGCATTATCCGCCCAGCGTCCTTTCGGGCTTCTTGCATAAACGTTTTCGAACTTAGTTATGATATCGACCCAGGGCTGACGATATTTTTTCTGCTTCGGAGATTTAAGGAGTTTGTTATAGGCACGTAATGCGCTGAAATAATCATCGTCGAGTTTGCCCGCTGAGACAGGTCCTGCGAAAGTGAAAAATAGAAAGAATGCGAGGATAACAGAACAAAGTAACGGGATAGTTTTCTTGCGGTCTATATTTGGGTGCATGATTTCCATAATAAGAGACTGTTGAAAAATGGCAGTCTTGCAAAGTTCTCGATCAATCAGAGTTCAAATGACTCTTCTGATAGTCGTTTTAACAAACTAAATCTGTAGTGTCAAATCGCGGGATTATATTATGTCACAGGATTGTTATCACTAAAGAAGAGTTGCCAAAATTGAGGCTTGTTGCTATGACAGATGACAAATGAACACTTACTCTAAAATATATGATGTCATTGTAGTCGGGGCCGGCCATGCGGGTTGCGAAGCCGCCCTGGCCGCAGCCAGGCTCGGATGCAAAACACTGGTGATAACGATCAACGCGGATCACATAGGTGAAATGTCTTGTAATCCGGCGGTAGGCGGTCTTGCAAAGGGACATCTTGTTAGAGAGATTGACGCCCTTGGGGGGGAGATGGCCAAGAATATCGATGCCACCGGCATACAGTTTCGCAGGCTCAACACGAAAAAAGGGCCCGCGGTGCAGTCTTCCAGGGCACAGGCCGACAAGGAACAGTACCGTCTCCATATGAAGCAGGTATTAGAGAATCAAGACAACCTTGATATCAAGCAAGGTGTTGTTGACGAGCTGATTGTGGAGGATGGGGCCGTAAAAGGTGTTGTAACCAGTATTGGTGAGCATTATCCGGGCCGGACAGTAATTCTGACTACAGGGACTTTTTTGCAGGGGCTGATTCATATCGGTCTGAAGAATTTTTCCGCGGGCCGAATGGGGGACCCGCCGTCTATTAAGCTTTCGGAAAATCTAAAGAAGTTAGGGTTTCGAATGGGGCGGTTTAAAACAGGCACAACGCCTCGTCTTGACGGGAGAACTATTGATTTTTCCAAATTGACCCCTCAATACGGGGATGAGCCTCCTATTCCGTTTTCATTTGATACTGAATCAATTTCTCAAAAACAGGTCCCATGCTATATAACCTATACGAACGAACAGACTCACGAGATCATTCGTAGCGGCCTTGAGCGTTCCCCGCTTTTTGCCGGTGTTATCGAAGGGGTGGGGGCGCGATATTGTCCCTCTATTGAAGACAAGGTCGTCAGATTCCCTGAAAAACCCCGGCACCAGATCTTTTTGGAACCAATGGGGCTCGGTACTACCGAGATTTATCCTAATGGTGTGCCGACCAGTCTTCCTGTAGACATACAGTTGAAAATGCTTAGATCGATAGAAGGTCTGGAACGGGTGGAGATTGTCCGCCCCGGGTACGCGATCGAATACGATTACGCGGATCCGACGCAGTTGACACCAAACTTAGAGACAAAGTTGATCCGAGGCCTCTTTTTCGCGGGTCAGATTAACGGTACTTCAGGGTATGAAGAAGCCGCAGCTCAGGGATTGATGGCAGGGATCAACGCGGTGCGATATATTACGGGCGACTCTCCGGTGGTCCTCGACCGGGCCCAGGCATACATCGGAGTGTTGATTGATGATCTGGTTACAAAAGGGACCATGGAGCCGTACAGGATGTTTACATCGCGAGCAGAATATAGACTCCTTCTCAGGGAGGACAATGCGGATCTTCGTTTACGGGAGACAGGTTATTCTTTGGGACTTGTTTCCGATAGGGTTTATCGCCGGTATCTGAACAAAAAGGAAGCGATCGAACAGCTTTTGAATCTCCTTTCCAATATTCAACTTACGCCTACCCCGGCCATTAATGAGAAACTTTGTGCGCTGGGGTTTCATCCTGTGACTCAGCCGACGTTTCTGGCGGACCTTTTAAAACGTCCGGGTGTTAATTTGACTAACCTGGAAGTCTTCGAACAGAGGATTGCCGAGGTTGAACAATCTGTGGCAGAGCAAGTGGAAATACAGATCAAATATGAAGGATACATAAAACGGCAGTCTGAGCAGGTGGAACGTTTCAAAAAACTGGAACACACCATAATATCAGAAGATTTTGATTATTCCAAAGTGCCGAGCCTTTCAAATGAGGTAAAGGAGAAACTTGCTGCCATCCGTCCCACGTCCATAGGCCAGGCGTCCAGAATCTCAGGTATTACACCTGCCGCGGTTTCCATCCTTCAAATATTTTTAAAAAAACAAAAACAGGCTTCTTGAGCGAATTGACAATAAATCCCTTGACGTAAGTATAAGTGGGTATATAAAATTAGATAATTAGTTAACTCTACTCCAATAGTTGACGATATATATCTAATAAGATCTCCTTATAAAACGAGACCGTTGCAACACTTCTCTTTATGACAACACGATTAACATATATTAAAAGATTAGGAATTCACGTAAGCGCAAAGATATGACCTCGTAAAAAGTCTTCAAAAATAGAATCTTAATAAACTTTATGGCGTGAGGCGTATGAGATGAAAAAACTTGTTTTTCTACTATGTCTGTTTTTTGGGGGGGCGTCTGTCTGTATGGCATCTGATGTCACCATTGAAGAGTGGCGCCTTTGTTATCAGATCGATGGGGCTGAATGTAGTTTTCCGGTCACAGACGGACTCGTAGTGAATGATGAAATTAAAAAGATATACTTTTGGGTCAAGGTAAAAAGCCCTCGCGACGGCTTTATTCGGCATGTTTATTCATTTTACGGAAACGAAACCAAGCCTCACTTCTCACATTGGTCTGATGAGGAAAGGGAGCTTCATATGACCAAAAAGGTCCCTTCCATGATCGAGAAAATAGGCCTCGATGAATTCGTGAACGCCGTAATTAAGTTGAAGATACGCAAAAGTGGCGGATTTAGGACATGGTCCACAAAGAACATTGGAGAGCCTCTGCACTGTGGGAAATGGGCCGTGGATGTTGTTGATGAAAATGGAGAGAAGCTTATCCCAACTGTTGAGTTTGCTGTGGTGAGCAAGCGATAGGAAGAGTTTATAACCTAAAGTAAGGGAGGGAAGCAGTGGATAGTATCAAGGAAAAGTTCCTTCATGTTTTAATCAAAGAGTGCGGTTCAGACGTGGACAGAATCATTGGCGCAGCAAAAGCGAGATTTAATTATGTGTTCAGCAAGGAAGATGTAATTTCTACGCTGGAATCGGGACAAGGAAGCGCCGCGTCAGAGAAAACAAATGCGTGACAAAAAAAATGTCACGGTTTTCAAAAGTCTCAAACCAAAACCATTAGATTTTACGATGTGATATGGACAGGACTCCGGATTTTGCTATTGTTGAGCTTATAACTAAGAAATTAGGGGACGTCCGCGGTAAAGAAGCTCCTATTGAGCGACGTTTACGGGCTTTGGTCTATGCCCTTAAACAGAGGATTGCCCACGAATTTAGCGAGAGAAACGCAGAGTTGGTCGATAAAAAAATTTTTAAGATAGTTAAGGAGTTTACTACATCGGAGGAGTTTGAGAACAACTTCGGGCCTATTTCCTGTGTTGAGGGTGATAATCAGAGGATGTACGATTATCTGAGTTCTCTTGTCGCAGCCAGTCAGGAATATTCAGAAGAACAGCGTGAAGATGCGATGAAAGAGGCGCAGGCATTGTTAGATGAGGGAAGGCTTGCCGAAGCACGGGACCTATTTGATTCGATTTTGGTCTCTCATCCGGAGGATCAAGCGATTCGTTTCAGTATTGGAGAACGATATTTAAATAAAGAGCTTTATGAAGATGCGGAGATGGTTTTTAGGGACGCGCAGATCCTTGACCCGGATTCCATTTACATTGTCAATCGGCTGGCGATAGCGTTTAGAAAAATGGGCCGATATGAAGACGCGCTGAATGAATACCTCAAAGCTATCAAGGTTGCGCCGGACGATCCCAATCTCAAATTCAACGCTGCTGTGGCTGCATGCTATATGAAAGACTTTGCTCAGGGTAAAGAGTTTATAAAGACGGCGCTGGAGATCAAGCCGGATTTCCCGGAGGCGCAGAAATTGTTGGAGCGGGTAGAGAAAAAAATGTCGAAAGGTTAGGACTTTTAGCATAGGTTCACAGTTCCAGGGTTCACGGTTCAAGGTTAGAAATCGATCAACCCTGAACCGTGAACCTTGAACCCTGAACCCTATTGTTTTTGGTTCTTCAGAATCCTATAATCCCGTCTTCATAGGTATAAGGTTTCTTGTAAGGATTTTGGGGTAATTCTTTTAGAATTCCTACCGTTACTAACTCCTCCAGTCTATTCGGCGAGCGGCCCAACTTTTCCTTAAAATGTTCTATTCCTTTTTCCAGGACCAATACCCCGGTTAAGGCCTCGATCCTCGACCCTATTTGTTTTTTTGTATCTTCATTATCAGCCGTTTCATACATGGTCTTCAAAAAGACAATGGCGGTTTCTGTCTGTCCACCCTTTTGGGCCAAGCGGGCGCCCAGCATGCCAAGGAGGAGAGGGGCATCGGGTAGTTTGGAGCCTTCCATAAGGTATCTGGATGCGGCCAGGTTATCATTGAGAAAGTATAAGTAGTCAAAGCCAATGAAAAAACAGGGTTGCCAATCCCAACAGCGGTGTTGCTTGCATGTTTCAAGTAGCTCAATAGCTTCTTTGGGTTTCTTGCCCTCCCAGGGCAGGTATCCCTGTATATAATAACAGGTCTGGAAAAAATAGGGATCCAGTGCAAGAGACTGCCTGAAAAGGGTATACACCGCCTCCCTGTCGCTATCGGTTGTTTCGTAACGTCCTCCCAAAAAAACAGATGCCTTCAGGAGGAGGTAGTCCGCC
>JBDRFJ010000233.1:0-2001 GCA_043818915.1 Pseudomonadota bacterium
CTCCTTTCCTGTGATTCAATAGGAAATACAGATAGATGATGAACCAAAGAAACCTAAGACGCAATCATCATTTTGTTACGTATAGCACCTACAAGTCAATGGTTTTCGGTTTGGAATTTAAGTGAGGATTACCAGTTGCAATCGATATTGCACACCGGGACAGGGGCAAACCCGTTGTGGAGATCGCCGCAGTCCAGATACCGATAGATCACCTGCTCGACATAGGGCCGCCAGAAGCCGTACTGCCGTGAGAAATGCTCATCATAAATCCGGATGAAGGCTTCAAAATAGTCCTCTACACAGCGGTAATAATCCGAAGACTGCGGATTTCGTGGACGATAAACGGCGGCAGGAAGAGACACGATCTTTCTCCTCTGAGAATATCATGCCGCCATAATGTAGAACGACCGTTCTATTTGTCATAAGACCTGGGCAGAAGCAACTGTAGCCGTAAGGAACAAACAGATAAGTGAAAACAGATATTTTTTCAATTTCACCACCTCTTTTCGCCAAACCCTGCTGTACAATTTCTTTCAAGCAATAAATGCCGATAAAAATACTTTGACATCTCTATCTTATCATTTTTCTGCCTTTTTCAGCTTGAACTTTAAGGGTTCGGTAAAGACCAAGGAAGGATCTCCGGTTGACGGATCAATAGACCCGTCCTTGAGATAAAATTTTACTTCAAGACTGCGCTCGTTGATATCGTAGAGTACATTCCATAGCGTACGATGAGGCAGAGGGCCGACCGATCCTTCCGCTATATCTGTAGTATGTGCATAGGCCAGGCTCATGGCTTCCCCTACATTATCGGGCGAAAATTTCCCCTGGTGATTGTTTACATAATCAGTAAGTTTGACATAGCGGTAAAAAGTGTTGTAGGTCCCTTTGGATGTATAAGACGGAAACTTGTTGACATCGGGATAGAGAAAAACTGCATGATTGGTTATGACCTGCGGCTTGTTGTTATTTTCTGTATAGTGATAAATTAAATCACCCGGTGCGGTATCAAAAATGAACGACTTGCCGGAAAGATCGCCAATCTGAAGATGGCCCGGCAAAAATCCTACGACCAGCTTATTATTGAGAATCACCATTTTTGCTTCGTCCACCGTGGCGCAGGTATCCAGTATCAGCCGGCAAAGCTGGAGGAGGTTCAGACCTCCGCTATCATCCCCTATAGGATTGGCATGGGTATTGGGTGCGCCGAGATCATCTTCGAGCATAGTCAAGACCAAACCCTTGGAGTTTATCCCCCCCTGGAATCCGTTCAATAAATCTATGGCACCTATAACAATAGAGGGATACCCTTTATCCGGATAAAGTTCCATGACAAAATTCCGGGAATAAAGATTATGATCCCCCTCGACTCGCTTCATTCCTATCATTTCCCGCATTGTGGCAATATGAAAATCTACATTATGCCCTATAAGGGAATGTCCATTGGTCGTAGAATTACCCGGGAAAAATACCGCTGAACAGGCAAAAGGAGCAATATCGTAATACAGGCCGCTGGTGACATAAGTATTATCTGTGGGGGGCAAGCCGTATGATTTGGCTACACCATTCATCCGTTCAAGCAGGATTGGGTAGTTCTTTTGCATATACTGTCGGCGGGCTTCAGCATAAATTGGTGCAGCAAAAGGGAGGAGCTTTTTGATGCCGAGCCATTGCTGGGCAATATCGCCTAAAGCTTTGCCGATCTCTTCGTTGGTTCCTCGCAAAACAATGTGTCGGACTTCCATATAAGTATCAGGTAACTTGGGGACTATTATTTTATCGGTAACTATTGCTGATTTGGTATTTTCAGCTATGGAAACTGTTGCAAATGCGGCGACGAAACAAGAAAAAAGCAGAAAGCAAAGTAGCCTTTTCATGATTTCCTCCTTTGAATTGATAATTATTGAATTGATAATTATTGAATTGATAATTGATAAGGCATTGCTTTTCGATGGGGGGAGTATAGGGGGGCTGTTTTGGCTTGTCAAGAAATATTTTGCA
>JBDRFJ010000234.1:0-20279 GCA_043818915.1 Pseudomonadota bacterium
ATCCGTCTATCGTGCTATAAGGCCGCCTGCTTGGTGAAATACGGGAAATCGTCGACCAGGATCGAAATCCAGAATTTTTCGCAAAAACCCTGTCAAGTCTTTTTTTACTTCTTTTTGTATTTTTTGCTGAATAGTTACAAATAATATAGGCTCATATCATGGAAAGCAAGCCAAAATTTAAACCAAATCCCCAGCTTAGACTTATGGACCAGGTACGCCAGGTGCTGCGCTACCACCATTATGCATACCGTACCGAACAGGCATACTGTGACTGGATTGTACGGTATGTGAAATTTCACGGCGCCACTAAGCATCCCAAGTATATGGGTAAAAGGGAGGTTGAGGCGTTTCTTAGCCACTTGGCTACGAATAGAAATGTGGCTGTGTCAACGCAAAGACAGGCATTAAACGCGCTTATATTCCTGTATCGTCATGTGTTAGACAAGCCAATCGACGGACTCATCGAGCCTGTTCGGGCAAAGCGACATCGACGCCCGCCTGTTGTCATGACGCAAAGTGAAGTACAACGTGTTCTATCGTATATACACGGAACCCACCTCCTAATGGCTCAGCTCATGTACGGAAGCGGGCTTCGTTTGATGGAGTGCGTTCGTTTACGGATTAAAGACCTCGATTTCGAAAAAAGTCTGATTTACGCACGGGCTGCCAAGGGTGGCAAAGATCGGACCACGATTTTTCCTGTCTCCATTCAGGCGACCATACGCGCTCAGGTCGAAAAGGTGAGGCGACTTCATGACGAGGATATATCCAGAGGATACGGTGAGGTGTATATACCGGAGGCTTTAGCACGAAAGTATCCAGCGGCCGCAAAGGACTTTCGGTGGCAGTATGTGTTTCCAGCCAAGAAAATAAGTACTGATCCCCGAACCGGAAAAGTACGCCGCCATCATGTGCTTGAGTCGGGTTTGCAAAAGGCGGTCAAGACGGCTGTTTATCGTGCTGGTATTACGAAATGGGTTACGTGCCATACATTTCGCCATTCTTTTGCGACCCATATGCTTGAAAATGGGGTGAATATCCGAGTTGTGCAGGAACTTATGGGCCACGCGGACGTTAAAACCACTGAAATTTATACACACGTGATGGAAAAAGACATTACTGCGGTTGCAAGTCCGCTGGATGCTTTGCAGGTACGAACCTGATTGATAATATTTCGCCTTGAGAGTTGGGGGTCGGGACGGGTTCGCCTTGACTATTCCCCGCGCTTTTTGTAGTGTAATCTGTATCTGAAAGTCTTTTTTGACTACCTGGGTTCAGGGTTCAATGTTCACGGTTGACTGCCGAGCCACGATATCTTCAAGATGTTCAATTTTCAACTCTTTCTAACTGTGAACCGTGAACCGAATAACCTGAACAACCAAGTCTTTTTTCAATATAGAAGGATCAATATTGGACCACTTTTTCAATCCTAAGTCAGTAGCCATCGTAGGGGCTTCCACACAACCCGGCAAGATCGGCTACGATATTCTAAAAAATATTCTGCAATACAGTTATGCCGGCGCCGTATACCCGGTAAACCCTAAGGCGGATATCATCCTGGGGCAAAAGGCCTTTCCCGATCTTTTATCCATCCCGGATCCTGTTGACCTTGTGGTTGTCTCCGTTCCCTCCCAGGGAGTCCTGGATGTTATAAGACAATGCCGGAAAAAGGGCGTTGATTCGGTTGTTGTTATCACCGCGGGATTCAAGGAAGTGGGCGGCGCGGGGAGTCACCTGGAGGAGGATCTTCTCAAGGAGGTCCAAAAGGCCGGCATCCGTCTCATAGGTCCAAACTGCCTGGGGATTATTGATACCGCATCGTCGCTTAATGCTTCTTTTGCCGCGGGTATGCCTCTGAGTGGTCATATTGGTTTTTTTTCGCAATCAGGGGCGCTGTGCGTAGCAATTCTTGACTGGGCGCTTGGAGAAAATGTCGGGTTCTCAAAGTTTGTAAGTCCTGGCAACAAGGCGGATGTTACAGAGATTGATTTAATGAGGGCCATGGCGGATGATGACAACACTCGTGTTATCCTGGGATATCTGGAAAGCATCGAAGACGGTCATACGTTCATGAACGTGGCACAGTCGGTATCAAAGAAGAAACCGATTATCATTATCAAATCAGGGACAACCAGCGCGGGGGCAAAGGCAGCTTCTTCACACACCGGAGCCTTGACTGGTTCGAATACGGCGTACAACGCGGCATTCAAACAGTGCGGGGTCATCCACGCGCATTCAGTGCAGGAACTTTTCATTTATGCCACGGCATTTGCCAGTCAACCGCTCCCCAAGGGGCCAAACGTGGCAATTATTACAAATTCCGGCGGCCCCGGCATTATTGCGGCGGACGCGTGCGATCGCTCCGATCTTGAACTGCCCACCGTCCAGGAGCAATCAGTGGAGCGCCTTCGGTCATTTCTTCCGCGCACGGCATCTTTTTATAATCCCATCGACATTATTGGTGACGCAACATCCGAACGATACAAAAAGACCCTGGAGGTCATATTAGCCGACGACTCAATCGATGCCGTGCTAATTCTGCTTACGCCGACCGCGGCGATTGATATAGTTGAGACCGCCGAGGCGATTGTGGAGCTGGCAAAAAATACCGACAAGCCAATTGTAACGTCGTTTATGGGTGAGAGAAAGGTAAGACCCGGCCGCAAGATTTTTCAGGATAACAGTATCCCCACCTTCGGGTATCCGGAAGAAGCTGTCGCGGCCCTGAACGCGATGTTTCGCTATCAACAGTGGCTTAATCAGCCCGAGAAAAAATTTGAGCGTATAGAGATACCCACTAAAAAGGTGCGGCAGATATTTGCGTCAGTCAGGAAACAAAGTAGATCCGATCTGATCGAAATTGAAGCGCGGGAGGTCCTTGAAGCATATAATTTTACGCTTTCCAAGAATATTATGGTGAATACCACCAAAGACGCCGTAAAAGCGGCATCCGAGATCGGGTATCCGGTTGTAATGAAAATCGCGTCTCCTGACGTATTGCACAAAAGCGATATGGGGGGTGTTCGGGCCGGGCTTGAAAATGAACATATGGTGGAAGAGGCCTTTTTCGACATTACGTCAAATATCAGGCAACGGCTTCCCAACGCGCGTATCATGGGGGTATCGGTACAGGAGATGGTTCGGGGAGGGAAAGAGGTCATACTGGGAATCAGCAACGATATACAGTTTGGTCCCATGATCATGTTCGGCCTTGGCGGAATCTATGTTGAAGTGCTAAAAGATGTGGCATTCAGGATCGTCCCTGTCAGTGTTGAAGATGCTGATGCCATGATAAGGGAGATACGATCATTTCCGCTTCTTCGAGGCGTGCGCGGAGAACCCTCTGCCGACTTGTTGGCAATAAGAAAGAGCATATTAGCTCTATCTCAAATGGCTCTTGATTTCCCGGAGATCATCGAGGCCGACATCAATCCGCTTTTGGTCCGCCCCAAGGGGGAAGGGGCGGTGGCTGTGGATGCGAGGTTTACTATACAGGAGTAAGATTCAGGAATTCAGGAATTTAGGAATTGGGGAATTATGGATTTAGGAATTGTGAATACTGACATCATCCTACTTCAAAAGCGAAATCCTTATAATCCCTGAATCCCTGAATCCCTCAATTCCTAAATTCCTAAATTTTTATCTAAAGGGGAATGCCATGAAATCTCTATACGTAGGATCAACATCAGGATATTCGGGAAAGAATCTAACGGTGCTGGGACTTGGTCACCGATTCTTAGAGGACAACATAAAGCTCGGTTACTTTAAGCCGGTTGGTATTTTCCCCGTCAAAGCCAGGGGGGTTCTCACAGACAAGGATGCGTGGGTTATCTATCGGGCACTTGATCTTGAAGGACCGATTGAGGATTTGTGTCCCGGATTGATAACGTATGATGTCATGATGGAGGCCTACCAGCACGATATCAAAGACTTTGAGGAACGTATAACAACCGTTTTTAAACGAGTCTCCGGGGGAAAAGATCTTGTTCTCATGAGTGGCTCAGGCTCGCTGGCTTCCGGCAGGTTTTTGAATTTATCGGGATTTAAGGTTGTGGAAAAGCTTGACAGTAAAGTGCTTCTTGTTGATCAATACGAAAAAGAGTTTTTCTTGGATGCTATATTAGACGCCCGGGATCGCCTGGGAGAAAGACTAATCGGTTTAATTATTAATAACGTAGATGCGGAATTGCGAGATATGGTGAGAGACCATATTGTCCCTTTTCTCCAGAAAAAAGGTGTCCCGGTGTTGGGTATAATGCCGCACAATACAGTTTTGGGGGCTGTCATGGTCGAAGATATAGCGGAGAGATTAGGCGCTGACGTCTTGTGTTGTAAGGATAAACTGGAAGAACTCGTAGAAAATTTTTTGATCGGCGGCATGCAGGTAGACAAGTTTATTGAATACGCGCGAAAGACACGAAATAATGCGGTCATTGTTGGCGGAGACCGCTCTGATGTTCAACTTGCTGCCATAGAGACCCATGCCAAATGCATCATCTTGACAGGCAACCTTTATCCGAATGAAATCGTGGTGTCAAAGGCTGAAATGGCCGGTGTCCCCATGTTGGTGGTGCGGGGCGATACCTATACCGTGGCCAAAACAGTCGGTGAGCAGTCACGTAAACTTCGTCTCCGAGAAAGGGAAAAAGTAGAGGCGGGGGTACGTCTAATAGATGAAGGAGTTGACTTTGATCGTCTATACAGGTTATTAGAATTGAGGAATTGAGGAATTGAGGAATTGAGGAATTGAGGAATTGAGGGATTGAAGCCCTTAATTATACATTGATTTTTGATAACTCAAATGATCGTGAAATCCAAAAATATTATCTTGAGAACTATATCATGGCAAACGAAAAGGTAATACTTAAGGCCAAAGACATTGATCGAATTCTTACCAGAATGACCCATGAGATACTGGAAACCCATAAGGGCGTAAAAGATCTCGTATTGATCGGTATCCGTACAGGAGGAGTCTACCTGGCCGACCGAATACAGAAAAAGATCTCTGAAATAGAGAATGTCCTTGTGCCAAAAGGCGATATTGATATTAACCTGTACCGGGACGACTGGACGCGTATCAGTCATCAACCGATCATCCAGAAGACAGAAATTCCTTTTTCCCTGGACGACCAAAAGGTGATCTTGGTTGACGATGTCCTGTTTACCGGACGGACTGTTCGCGCGGCCATGGATGTCCTCATAGACTTTGGCCGCCCAAAACGTATCGAGCTCGCGGTCCTGATTGACAGGGGGCACCGGGAACTTCCGATCGAGGCTAATTATGTGGGAAAGCACGTTGAGACAATATATGATACGACGGTCAATGTTTATCTAAAAGAGCTGGCCAAGAAGGATGAGGTGGTAATAAGCCGGAGGTAGCCAAATTCGAAACCTAAATTATCCGGTCACTTATTTTTAAGCTTTTTTAATAACAGAATGATAGCGATCCTCAAAAACGTTGTTTTAAGATCTATAGATGAAACTACAAGATTGCTTTAAAAATTACACGTACGAACTCGACAAGGTTATTTCCCCCGAGGAGACCGTTCAAGAGGTCAAAAAGCGGCTTAAAGATTCGGGCGTTGATATCCTGGAAAAGCTTGTCCGCATTGATACGGGACGTCTTGATATCCCGGTATACCTCAGTATGTGTGGAACGGATGCAGTGAGGGCGATCGGCACACGCAAACAAATGGGAAAGGGCGGAACACCGGACCAGGCCCGGGCAAGCGCCCTGATGGAACTTGTAGAACGATTCAGTTTTTTTAGTTTTATGCATGAAAATCAATTTTTGGAAGCAACATACAGCGTGATCAAAAACCATGCTCTTCCATTCCAGCATATCCCTCTTTCCGTACATGACCCTGAGCCGGAGTCAGCATTGGCGTCAAAGTTATTTGAAAATTTACCACTTACCTGGACAAAAGCGTTAGATATAAAAACAGGCGAGGAACTCTACGTTCCCATTGGATGGTTTTATACTATTCACGAATATAACGGACCGGCAGCGGGCAACTCCGTAGAAGAGGCGCTCCTTCAGGGCCTCTGCGAAGTGGTGGAACGGCACGTCTCTTCCATGATCAGCCACGAAAAACGACTTACTCCTACTATCTCCTTGGAATCTATTAAAGATCCGGCAGGCAAGGAGTTGATACAGAAATTTCAACAAAACGGAATCAAATTGTACTTAAAGGATTTTTCACTCGATACAGGGATACCTACTGTAGGGGCTCTCGCGTACGATCCAAGTACCTTCCCTTATTCCAGTGAGATTATATTTACCGCCGGCACGACTACCAGTCCGGAAAAATCGGTCATACGGGCGCTGACCGAAATTGCTCAGTTGGCCGGTGATTTTGAAAGTCGGACCACTTACAGCCCCACGCTTCCCAAGTTTGTCGATCTGCAAGAAGCATCCTATGTAACATCTGATGGGGAACTTGTTGATTTGCAAACACTTCCTGACCTGGCGGATAACAACTTGAAGGTTGAAATCGACCGGTGTGTAGAGGCTCTTTCCTGTATAGGTCTTGATGTGTTTGCGGTAGACATGACACACCCAAACCTAAAGATTCCAGTTGCTTATACGATTATTCCCGGGGCGCACTTCAGGGATAGAACCAGAGACAATGATGTCTGTTATCATTCTGCCAAGTTGGTTTCCCAGTTGCCTGACGCACACAGAGCCCTTGAAGAGATGCAAAAGGTGTCGATTCTTTACCCAAATCGCTACGAGGTGGAGTTTTTTTTGGGATATACTTATGAAATGCTTGAACGGCCGGAAAAGGCCCTTCAACATTTTGAACGGGTGCTTTCGCTTGACCCCCGGCCGGTAGACAGGGCGAGCGTATATTGCCACATAGGAATCGCGTATCGCGACATGGGCGCCTATGAAAAGGCTATCGGGATATTGTTGGAAGGTCTCAGCCACAATAACCTATCGAAAGAAATCCATCAGCAGTTAGGATACTGCCATTTTAAGTTAAAAGAATTCGAAAAGGCAATAACCCACTTCGAAAAGGTGCTGGAAATCGACCCTGGTTCCGCCATTGATTATGCTAACATTGGAGCCAACTTAAAAGCATTGGGACACAATACCGAGGCCATCAAACTTTACGAAATGGCTCTTGAAATCGATCCCGAAATCGATTTTGCTCAAAGTCATCTTAGTGAACTTCGGAGAGGGATTGCAAACGAGGTTAAGTGAGAGCTTTGCACAACGCGACATTTTTTCGTCAGGCAAGAAAGGCAAGAATTTTAACCGGAGGAATACATTGGGTATTTCGAGGATTAAAATTTGAAGCCTGACGCCGCATCACGGAAAAATGGCAGTTGTGCAAAGCTCTCTAAGTGAAATCCTTCTCTGTATTTTCATGTTGACAAAAAGATTCGTATACTATATACGTGGGTTCTATATTAGGGTGGCTCATCGAAAAGGCGTGGCGACAGGCCAATAAAATACTGTCAAATTATTCGTATTACGAAAGGAGGATTTATTTCATGGCAACAGTTGAATTTGGGGGGAAAACTTTTGAGGTTGATGAAGACGGTTTCATCGACAATTTTGAAAATTTTTGTCCGGAGTGGATACAACACGTAAAAAAGGAAGAAGGTATCGAGGAACTGACTGACGAACACCATAAAGTAATTAATTGCTTGCAAGACTATTATAAGAAGAATGGTATTGCACCCATGGTTCGTATTCTTTCCAAGACAACCGGTTTCAAGCTGAAATACATCTATGAGCTTTTTCCGTCAGGACCGGGCAAAGGCGCCTGTAAAATGGCAGGACTGCCCAAACCGACCGGATGTGTGTAATTATATACACACTCTTTGATCTTAAGTTTCAAAAAAAGGCTTTGCAAGTATGCAAAGCCTTTTTTTATGATAATAAAAGAGTAACCGCGAACCTTGAACCTAACAACCTGAGTAGTTATACAAAAGAGATCATTAAGTGATATTATCAAAGTGGAGAGGATGTTATGACCACCATTACAGTTAAAACAAGTGCGCGGTCCGAGATGATTGACATTACGCATGATGTGGAACGTTTAATTCATGCCGACAATGTCAGGAACGGGTTCTGTTATATATTTGTGCCTCATACAACCGCGGGGATCACGATCAACGAGGGGGCAGATCCAAGTGTACGGGATGACATCGTAACCACATTAAACAAGCTTATCCCCTGGGAGGGAGGATATCGCCATCGTGAAGGGAATTCCGCCGCCCATATAAAGACAACTATTGTAGGATCTTCTGAAACAATTGCAGTGGAAGACGGGCGCTTGCAATTAGGCACCTGGCAGGCCGTTTTTTTCTGCGAATTCGACGGCCCGCGAACCCGCAAGGTGCATGTCCGTTTCTTTTAAGACTTTTTACGAAATCATCAAATCTGGAGTTGAAAAGAAAAATGAAAATAGTAGCTATTATTCCTTGTCGATATGGTTCTAAACGATTTGAGGGAAAGCCCTTGAGCATGATCCTCGGTAAACCTATGGTCTGGTGGGTCTACAGCAGTGTCCAAAATGCCGACATCCTGTCCGATGTGGCAGTGGCTACAGATGATGAGCGTATCTATCAATGCGTTAAGGATTTTGGCGGGCGTGTGGTAATGACAGAGCCTGTCCACCGCTCCGGAACGGACCGGGTAACAGAAGCAGCGCGAAAACTAAATTTAGAGGACCGCGACATCGTGATCAATATTCAGGGAGATCAGCCGATATTTGACTTCCGTTGTCTGCCGGAGGTGGTCGACCCCCTTCTGAAAGACGAGGACCTGGATATGAGTACATTGGCCTGCAAAATGATTGACCCTGATGAGATAACAGACCCGAATCATGTAAAGGTCATCTTTGACCAAAACAGAGACGCACTCTACTTTTCACGGTCCCCCATCCCATTTGGGAGAGATTCATCCGTTAAGTTCGACTACTTCAAGCACCTGGGTATCTACGCATACAGAAAGCGCTTCCTTGAGCGTTTTGTTAAGCTCCCCGAGGGAAGATTGGAAGCGATAGAAAAACTTGAGCAGCTGAGGGCCCTGGAATACGGCTATCGGATAAAAGTGGTCGAGACTGTTCACGAATCAATGGCAGTCGATACCCCAGGCGATATTGCCAGGGTAGAGGCTGTGCTACGAAGTCAATAAGGATGAATTTAGGCGTTCATCCACCATATTTCTCAAAACCTCAAGATTAATCTTGTCGTAATCCTTCTCTCCCTTCCCCTTTGGCGTCTCCAGGATTTTGGGAATGGTTTCAAGTCTCTTGTCGTTCATGATCTCCTTGAACGCCGCTGCGCCGATTTCTCCCTTTCCAATATGTTCGTGCCGGTCTATTCGGCTTCCGAGCCCCTTTTTAGAATCGTTCATATGGATCACGTAGAGATTATCGAGGCCTATTATCCCATCAAATTTTTCCATAGTCTTTGCATATGCCTCAGGGGTGCGAATATCGTAGCCCGCGGCAAATGTATGACACGTGTCAAAACAGATGCCGATTCGATCCTTATCTTTGATATGTTCTATTATTAAGGCTAATTGTTCAAAGGTATAACCGATGTTGGTCCCCTGGCCGGCGGTGGTTTCCAGGAGAAGTCGGGTCCCTGAGTGAGGAACCCGGTCGAAAATTTCATTTATGCTTCCTGCTACCCTGATGCATCCTTTTTCTTCACCGCTTTCCATATGGGCGCCGGGATGCAGGACAACATAAGGAATATCAAGGCTCGCGGATCGCTCTAACTCGTGGACAAGGGCTTCTTTGGACATGTGGTGTTTTTGTCCTTCCGGTGATGCCGGATTGATCAGATAAGAGGTGTGGGAGGCAATAGCCGTGATTCCGGTATCTTTCCTTGCCTGACGAAATTGATCGATTTCGTCATCTGTTACGATTCGTTCCTTCCAGGTATTTGAATTTTTGGTGAAAAGCTGAAGCGCTGTACAACCATATCGTTTCGCTGTTAAAAGCGCTTTGTGTAGCCCCCCGGCAATTGAAAAATGAGCACCAAGCAGAAGCACGACAGCTCTCCTTTAGTTATTCATTGACTTAAGGCCGAAACAAAAGGGATAAATCCCGAATATCGAAATCCGAAACAAATTCAAATGACCAAAACACAAAATTCAAAACAAAGGAATTGAAGAATTGTCTCCATTATCAAACCACGACCGTCTTTCCTCCTTTTTCCTGCGAAACCCCGACAACGATATATTCTACATCTTCTTCACCTATATTCTTCATCTCATGGATCTTGCCGACGGGAACAACCACCACATCTTCTTTTTCAAGGACCGCTTCTTCTTTGTCTATTCTAATCATTGCCATGCCTTTGAGGATAATAAAGACCTCTTCCATGTCCTCATGGTAGTGTGCCCTGAAAGATTCCCCTGCAGGCAAAAGCGCCCAATTTATCATACGGATTTTCCCGTCAACGAGGTCATCTTTCCGCAGCAAGACTTTTTTCAATACACCAGGCAACTTCGGATCTTCGTGACTGGCTGGAATAAATTTTAATTGTCCCGAACGGATTATTTTCATTTTTATATCTAAATATTTTCTACTCGATCGCAATCTCAATTCTGCAACTTAAGTATAACACAATGTCCACTTCTAAACAATTTTTCTTAAACCTAAGTTGAGCGATTTTTGAGGAAGAGATTGGTGCAGATCAAGTCAAAAATCGCTCAACTTAGGTTTAAGAATGAGGAGCTTGTAAAAGGTTGATAAATACCTTTTGAAGTTTCGCCAGGTTATGGTAAGATATAAAAAATAGTTTAAAAACAGAACGTCCAATCCGGAGCATTCCCATGCTTTTTAAGACAATCACCAAAGAGAACTTCAGAAAGATGGTCGAGGCCCTCATGGAGAACAATGAGGTGATCGGCCCCAAATGGAGGGACCGGGACACGAAAGGGAACAAGATTTACAGGTTCTTGAAGCTGAATACCTTTGATGAGCTTCAGATGGATTATACCCGGTCCTATTCCTCGCCCAAGAACTATTTTTTGCCGTTCAAGGAAGACCTCGCCACCTATGACTTGAAAGACAAGGGCTGGGAACAAGAGATCTACTATACGATTCACCCGCGGGTCATTGTTGGAATGCGGGCGTGTGATATAAATGCTTTGCTGAAACTCGACCAGGTCCTGGTGAAGAGCGCCTATCCGAATCCTCACTATTTTGCGAGAAGGCGAAATACTATCATCATAGGGCTTGATCACGAGCCTCTTGAGGATTGTTTTTGCCGATCCATGAACAGCGATTCCGCCTTTCATGGTTTTGATCTCTTTTTGACCGATATCGGCGATAAATATTTTGTGGCGATCAATTCTGATACCGGCTATATGATTGTGAATCGGTTCGATGCCAGGGAGATCGCAGAAGATGACCAGCGCCGTTACAAGGAAGTAAAAGAACGAATTGAAACAAAATTCAAGACCCAGGTTGATGTCACTATTGTGCCGGAACTGATGGACCTGGAATTTGAATCAGACGTTTGGAAAAAGTGGGGGGATAAGTGCCTGAGCTGTGGGAGTTGCGCCATGGTCTGTCCCACGTGCTATTGTTATGGTATAGAAGAGGATATGGATTTGAAATTTGCCAAAGCCACGAAGAGACGGTTTTTGTATTCATGCAATCTCCTTGATTTTGCCACGGTGGCAGGTGGTCACAATTTTCGCCCGGAGGCGCATATCCGGTTGAAGTATCGCTATTATCATCAGTTCAGGGGGTTTGTTGAGGCCTTTAATCAATCGCTATGCGTGGGATGCAATCGATGCGGCAAGGCGTGTCTGGCAGGGATCGGTCCTAAAGTAGTGATTGATGATTTAATCGAGACGGAGAAAAGATGAGTCTAAAGATTCCACACCATGACATCAACCTGGAACCCTCCATGTCGAAACCCCCGGATTTTAACCGGCAATCCACACTGATGCACACAGAAAGAGGCTTTAAGTCCGAGGTCGTCTCTATTATCCCATTAACAACGCAGGAAAAACTTTTCCATATAAGGATATGTGATCCTTGTGAAAGAGAGAATTTTACCTTTTTCCCCGGCCAATTCGTGATGCTGGAGCTGCCGGGATGCGGAGAGGTCCCCATATCGATTTCAAGTTCCACGTCAAACAGAGAGTTCATCGCGCTCTGTATCCGGAAGGTCGGCAAGGTCACCGGCATGCTCCACCGGCTAAAGCCTGGTGTGATCGTGGGGATCAGAGGCCCTTTTGGGACTCATTTCCCCATGGAAAAGATGGTAGGGTACAATATTCTTTTGATAGCCGGAGGACTGGGTATTGTCCCGCTTCGGTCTCCCATATACTGGGCAAATGAGCACCGGTCCGATTACAAGGACATTACAATCATGTATGGCGCCAAGGAGCCCGGGCAGATTCTGTTCGATTACCAATTCGAAGAATGGCGTAAGATTTATGGTTTGAAAATGCTGACAATAGTACAGGAAGCCGGTGAGAATTGGAATGGAAGGGTAGGGCTGATTACAGAGTTATTTAAAGAGGTCCCCATTGATCCGGACAATACCTTTGCGGTTGTGTGCGGGCCCCCGGTGATGTTTAAATACGTATGTACCCATCTCAGTGATTTAGGGCTTCCGCGACAGCGGATGTTTGTCTCCCTGGAGCGAAGGATGCATTGCGGCATGGGGAAGTGCTGTCGCTGCAATGTCGGTTCTACATTCACATGTCTGGATGGGCCGGTATTTGATTACTGGACGGTTATGAATCTTAAGGAAGCGATCTAAAAAAATAATGAAATATTTGGGTATTACACTTGAAAGACCGAAGATCGGGGTCTTCGGCTTCACCGGCTGCGAGGGTTGTCAGCTCCAGATAGCCAATAAGGAAGAGACCCTCAAGGACCTCTTTGGCGTGGTAGAGGTGGTAAACTTCCGGGAGATCTCTTCTGAGAGGCGCGACGATTATGAAATCGCCTTTGTTGAAGGGAGCATCACTACGGAGAGCGAGTCGGCGAGGGTCAAAAAGATTCGTGGCCAGGCCGGGACCCTTGTAGCAATAGGGGCATGCGCATGCCTGGGCGGTGTGAACAACCTGAAGAGCCGTTTCCCTTTGCCGGACGTGGTGAAGGAGGTCTATGGAACACACACCATAGATACCGGCCCGGTCAGGAAGGTAAAAGATGTAGTACACGTGGATATAGAGCTGCCCGGATGTCCCATTGCAAAACCTGAGTTTGAATGGCTGGTGCGCCATCTGGTACTTGGAATAGAACCTCAATTCCCTAAGTACCCCGTGTGTGTTGAATGTAAGCAACGGCTCAGCGCCTGTGTATTTGACCTGGGTATGATGTGTATGGGGCCTGTCACGCGCGCTGGTTGTAACGCTGTTTGTCCCAGGAACCGGCTTGGTTGCTGGGGGTGCAGGGGACCTGCTGAAGAGGCTAATTTTGAATCGCTTATGGATATTCTCAGGGAAAGAGGGTTTTCAGAGGACCATATCGCAGAGCGGATAAACTTTTTCAATGCGTTTGGTGGGATTTTGTAACTGTTTAGCTCACCGCAAAGACGCAGAGAACGCAAAGAAGAACCTGAAGTGATAATAGAGGCTAATAAATTCGAAATCCGAAGCACGAAACTCGAAACAAATACAAATGACCAAAGCCAAAAATCCAAAACAAAGAAACAAAAAAATAAAGAATTGACGTGCTGGACTACTAAACACATAACTATCTTATATGATGTTTTAAACATTTGATATTCGAATTTTGGGTTTGTTTCGGATTTCGAAGTTCGATATTCGGATTTAAAATGTTAATGGTCTTAAAAACTTTGCGTCCTTTGCGCCTTTGCGGTGAACTAATACGGAATCTTAGATAATGAATGTAAAGGTAGGGAAACCGATTAACATAAAAATTGACCATCTTACCCGTGTCGAGGGGCACGGTAATATCAAGATACGTATCGACAACGGAAAACTCGCTGAATGTACGTGGGAAGTTGTGGAGACACCCAGATTTTTTGAGGTCATGTTTAAGGGGCTTTCGATTGAAATGGCCCCGCTCCTTGCCGCCCGGATCTGTGGCATCTGTTCTATTTCACACGCGTTGGCAAGTGCCCGGGCCATAGAGCGTGCCTTGAATATAGAAATCCCGGAACCTGCGCAAAAGGCAAGGCTCCTTGCAAAGCATGCGGAGACCCTGCAGAGTCATGCCCTTCATCTCTTTTTTTTAGTCGCGCCCGATTTCCTTAAAGTACACAGTGTGATCCCGGTTATGGGAACACATCCGCATGTGGTAGAGGCCGCGACCCGAATCAAGGGATTCGCCAACAGGGCCTCTGACCTATTCGCGGGGCGAACGACACACCCGATGGTGATTAAAGTCGGCGGCTTGACACAGATCCCGCGCAAGAGACAGTTAAGAGAGTTGGCAAAAGACCTTGATGCGACCATTCCGTACCTGTGGGAGGCCCTTGATATCTTTAAAAGCTTTACAATGCCTGATTTTGCAAGAGAGACCGAATTCGTCTCGCTCAAGGGCGTGGGGGGATACCCATTCATCGGGGGTGACCTTGTTTCAAGCGATGGTGTACGCAAGAAAGAAGACGATTATCGCGTCATGACTAACGAATATGTCGTTGACTTTTCTAACTCAAAGTTCAGCAAGTTGAGCAGGGAATCACTTGCTGTGGGAGCCCTGGCGAGGTTTAATAATAACTATGATCTGTTGCACCCCAAGGCGAAAGAGGCGGCCGAGGAGCTGAATTTAAAATCTGGAGCACATAATCCCTTTTTTCATAACCTGGCGCAACTGGTGGAATGTTTTCATGTCATGTATGAGTCAAGAGAAATGAGCGCGGCATTGATCGACTCAGATACCTCTGAGTGCGCAACACCATATGAGGCAAAGGCAGGTGAGGGAGTTGGGGCTGTTGAAGCACCCCGGGGAATCCTTTATCATTACTATGTAATTGACGAAGCGGGAAAAATTGAAAGGTCGGATTGTGTGATCCCTACCAGTCAGAATCACGCCAATATTTATTATGACCTGCACAAGCTTGTTGAGGAGTTAATAGCACAAGGGAAGGAAGAAGGGGAGATCAGCCGCCTTGCTCAGATGCTGGTGAGGGCATATGACCCGTGTATTTCGTGCTCGGTACATTGACCGGTTATTTTAAACATACTAACCTGTACTTACATGTAACTTGGTCACAGTACCATCCTGCCTTTCCGAAACAATCAAACTTGCCTTCCCTGAGTTGCTTTTTTCGTATCGTAGGTGCTAACAAAACTCGTGCGCAATCCTTGCAGAAGCCATGGCTATAGGAGGTTGATTCCTCCCCTTTGGCCCAAGTTGTTCCGCACTGTACACACTTGAATGTCATTGGTATTCTCGCTTCCGAATATGGCAGATCTTGCTATGCTTAAGTTGCAGAAACCGTACCAAGGATTGACCGGTTTCGTAACTTAAATTTGACGGTGTCGTAAAAAGTTTTTTTGTGAACGGCTTTTCTCCCAAAAAGCTCACTAAATGAACAAAGTCAAGTTGTTGCGAAACCGTCAAATTTGGAGGCGATAGCGAGGTGTGGTCTGTAAAATGACATTTTCTTTCTCGGAGAACGCCAAAAAGTGCAATGTTTTACCGTATAATGTGAAATCGTTTGCAGTTTTATGTACAAATTTGACACTGTGGTGTTAAGATTATTGACGTAAGCATGATGGCTAAGTAAGAAGGTCAATATACAAGGCTCAGGGCTGAAAGCTCAAAAGGGAAAAAAAGATTGATTAATTCGATTCGTTAGTGTTTTTTCCTGGAACCTTGAACATAGGATGGTTTGTATGCATATTTTTAATATTACTCGCAGAGTAATTTATGCCGACACTGACAAGATGGGGATTGTATATCATTCAAACTATCTGCGCTGGTTTGAAATGGGAAGGACAGAGATGTTGCGCGAACTGGGACATCCCTATACAGAGATAGAAGCAGCCGGTTATAACCTGCCGGCATCAGAGGCGTTCTGTAAGTACCTGGCTCCGGGCAGGTACGATGATCTCCTTAGAATTGAAACCCGTGTGTATGAGATAAAAAAGGCGAGTGTGCGTTTTGAATACAAGATATTTAACGATAATAATGGCAAGGTACTTGTAACAGGGTACACTAATCATGCCTGCGTCGACAACAACGGAAATGTGGTGCGCCTCCCGGCCTTTTTAAAGGAGACGCTGGAGAGAGCCGGAAACCTCCAGGTTTAGTTTTAAGACCTTTAGCGCATGGTCAAGACTCATAGAACCGGTGCCGCAGCTCGGTGTGATCAGCGACTGTGATAAGATTTGTGCTTGGCTTATTCCCAGCGTTTCCAGTTCGCTTGCTTCTTCCTCCCACCTTGCCACCAGGCTGTCTGCGGTTTCTTTTTCGATGTCTTCTTCTTTGGCCGTCGGCACAATCCCCCAGGCAAGAATCTTGTCCTGTTCGAGAAATTTTTTTAATTCCTTTGCATAGAGAATCAAGCGGTCAAAGTAGTAATAGGCATCAAAACTCAGAATGTCTGCCGAAGATTCCAGAATCAACGTCCAGTCAGTATTGGAACAAACATGGACTCCGGCCAATCCTCCCCCCTGGTGAATTTGATCGATGACTTCGGCAAGTAGCTGCTCCACATCTTCTTTGGATACCCCGATAAGGGCGGACGATCCGAATCCGGCCAGTCCCGGTTCATCCAGGAAAATGATGATCGGCGCTCCGAATTGCTTCAGCTGTTCCACCTGCCATCGGGCCTTTAGCGCAATAATCTTTGTTACCGCGTCGCGGAGTCGCTTATCATAAAAGACCGCTTGCTTGTTTTGATCGGTAATCCCCAGGGAGAGGGTCACCGGTCCTGTGATTTGTCCTTTTATTGCAAAGGGCCTGGAGACTGTCTTGAGTGTCTCTTGCAGCACGAAGAAGCCTGGAGCGGACTCCTTTGTAAGAATAAAGCGGGATGCGTCAAGAGACTTTTCGCCCTGGGTGACCGCAATGTATTCCTCATAGAAGTCCAGAAGCTCGCGTTCGAAGTTGTTCAGGGAAGAATCGAGGATTATCCGATTGTCCGAGGTGACGAGCCCCGGCAATCCGGACACAAACTGTGTCAACATGCCTTCCTCGTGATGGACCGGGAGTTGCACCCACAGGGGGACATCCGGTGTAGACTCCATGACGATCCGGAGCGCTTCATCGTGATCACTTATCGGGAGGCTCCCAATAAGTGTGGCTTTTGCTTGTGGTTTGAAAATATTCATATGGTTTTTATTTAGCCGATCAAGGCAGTTTATTCTCTGTTGCCGGCAACGCTTTGCCGATCTTCTTGGCGAGGGGTATTCTCTCCTTTTCCCCGGACCTCTTCCTTTATCTTAATTGTACCTTCACCAAAAAATACACACTTCAGCCACTCGCAACCGAGCTGCAGCAAATCGACTTCACTCTCTCGCGCCTTTTCCACAAGATCTTCCGGAATATCGTAACGGGCAAGGAAGCTGCTCTCAAATACAAACTGACGGAGCCTTTCCATGTTGTAGCTTACCATAAAGAACATTTCACGGCTCTTTTCACTGAGCTGTGCTTTGCTGCTAAAGGATCTCTTGCGGAGCACGATCTCCATCCACCTGCGATTTACTTCGTCATAGACGTCGGTCCCCTGATCCTTTCTCCATTCTGCCACTGTCCATTCCTTTTTTTCGTCAAACCCTACGCAGTGGTCTTCCTTGACAAGGAAGTAGAACTGATCGTGGACTGACTTGTCCTTTTCCCTCAGGTTGGCCAGTCCCACGGGGTAGTAACGACAGGACGAAGGACGGTCCTCATAAATCAGACAACCATCGGGCCTCACAAAAGGACAACGCTCATCTTCATCATCCAACATCTTGAGCGTTGCAACGGGGAGGCCGTGTTTTTGTAACATTTCCGGTTTCGTGTACAGTGCTAAAAACTCTGAAGAGGAGAGTTCCAACCGGTTTTTCATCCGGATGACATCGTACGGGGTCAATAGTATATCGATTCTGCTGCAACATGCGGTATAACATGAGAGTCCCTTGCGGCACTCGAAATGAAACGTGCTGTCATTAAAAAGTTGTATCGGATCCAGCCGGGATCCGGCTTCAGATTTGTTTATTTCAGACATGAACTGTTATTCTCCTTATGTATTGTGTCGTTCTAACAACGTGCCAACCTAACATATTGAGCTGTAAAGTCAATAGCTTTATAGTTTGTTGCCTCCGTGCCGGTGCTCCGTATCCGGGCGGAAACTATGAGCCGTGAGCCCCGCCTGGGCGGGGCTATGAGCTAAAACGGTTTCTTTCAGCAGGCAGCAGGCTATCTTGTATTCCGGCGTTCCACTCTCGTCGTAACGGAGATTCCCCGGTTGCAATATTTTATTCATAACGCAACCTTCCGGAATGGAGAGTTGAAAGAGCTCCCGTTCTCGAATGCCATATAGTGGTGTCAGTGTATCTTTTTTGAATCTATGGGAATGAATAGCAAAATCTTCACAAAGGGGGCACTGGTAGACCCTTCCGTTCGGGAAAATAAAGAAATTATCCGCTACCACTCCCGCGCACTCGAAAGGTTCATTCTTGTCCAGAAAAACTTTTGGATAGGTAACCCGCATTCCAAGGAATGCCGCCTCTTGGGCAACCTTTGGGACAAGACCGGTCCATTCTTCCTTGGCCGGCTGGAGATCATTTCTCTTTTTCGCCGGCGTTCCTCTAATCCCTATGACCTGTATGAAAAATCGGTCGATCCCCAGGCTGTTGAGCAAGGTCGGCATTTGCCCTAGTTCATGAATGTTAAGTCTGCTGACCGTAAATATGAGGCTGGTACGGAACCCTTTAGAAACCGCCTTTTTTATTCCCTCGGTGCATTTTGTATAGCACCCTTTGCCCCTGATTTTGTCGTTTACCGTCTTGGTAGCTCCGTCCAGGCTGAAACTGAAATAGTCAACTTCCTCAGGAGTCACCTTGTTCAGGATGTCGTTAAAAAGATAACCATTGGTGTCGACGGTGATTGACCGATATCCTGTTTTTCTTGCCTCCTTGATGCAAAGATCCAATTCAGGATGGAGGGTCGGCTCGCCCCCTAAAAAGATAACGTTCGTTTCTTTTTTTGCATCAAAAAGCGTTCTCAGCCACCGTATGACAATGTCGGACGGAAGGGTTTCTTTTCCATGTTGTCTGGGATTGATATAACAGTGCCGACACTTGAGGTTGCACCGGGTCAGGATGTGAAAGAATATATTACGTTCGTTTTTTTTAAATGATACCGTCTGATTCATTAGTTATCTGTTTTCTAAGAAAGTGTTTTTGCTTGTTCCGAGGTGTAAAGAGCCAAAAAGCTATCTTTCCAGTAATCGTTTGCCGGGTCCGAGAAAAATTGTTTAAAAAGCTTTAGGCTCTCGTCTCTTAAGATATGCGGTGTGATCTTTATGTTCGCATCTCGGTACAATGGTTTTAATTTCTTTAGATCGAGTTCGGTTCCGCCGCTCATGGCGTCTTCATATGCATAGACGATATGTTCGATACCGTTCAAGATTAATGCGGAAAAACACATCAGGCACGGCTCCATAGTACAAAACAGGGTAATTTTTGATCTGTCTATAGATCGATCGAGCTCATTCAATTTACGCAAAACTACAATCTCAGCATGGTCCAATTCGTTTCTATTGTTCCGTGTGCTATTTTTCCGGACTCCGGTCACAATTACTGCGTCTTCGTAAACCATAATACATCCCACAGGAAACTCACCGGCCTTGAGGGCTTGTTCTGCCTCGTAAATGGCCTTTCTCATAAAATGTTCGTAGTTCAATTGTATAGGACCTCTTTTATTTTCAAATAGTCATCACGAAAACACGAAAGGACGAAAGCACGAAAAAGAGTATTTAGCAAGCTGATCAGAGATAGAAGAGTGAACAACTGAGATCAACTTGTCCTGTTGATACATATCACAGTTACTTCGGGGCAACGAATTGTTCAAGTATCTGAGGGGGTCGTTTTTCGTGTTTTCGTGATTAACCACAATCCCCACATTCACAGCTACCGACTATTTCAAAAGCATACAGAATTCGCGCTTCCCTTTCCGACTGTTTCTCAGAAATTACATGCAAATCCATTTTGCTTACACGCTCTACCCCTTCTTTCTTTGATGGTATGGCATCAAAACCATGGGCGATGACTTTACCTGAAATGGTATCCAGAATTTCCGCGTCTTCGCCGTTGGTAACAATAGTAACCGGGATTTGATATGGCTCAAGCAATCGTGCCGCAGCCACAGAAGGCCTTTCAC
>JBDRFJ010000235.1:0-9111 GCA_043818915.1 Pseudomonadota bacterium
AGGCGCTTTTAGCCAAGTTTTGGGTTTTCAAAGAGCAATGTCTGACAAATATCCGACGTTTCTTACCCGACTTTGGTTCGAATCGGATTTCTGCTGTCACCGGCCTGTAACCGGCCCAGCGACTTTTTACGAATTCATCAAATTTGTATATATTGTTTTTTTTTATTGCATTAATAATATATTGTTTTATATATATAAATATATCTTTACCATTTAAGAACGTATCTATACCGTAAATTAACCCCAAAATGTTGCAAGATTTGCTGTAAACTCAAATAGATATGTTGACTAACCCGGTTAAAAGTAATCCCAATTCACCCTCACCCCGGCCCTCTCCCGTTACGGGGGAAGGGCTTTTTTTTGGACTTTTTTCGAAATACGCGAGGTCATATCGTTTTAGTAGGTAGGTTCTATACTATTAACTTTTTTAAATGAGGAGGAAAGCTTGTGGGTAAAAAATTTCTTATTGCCATTGTTGTACTGCTTCTTGTGCCGAGTATGGCATGGTCGTTAGAAGTGTATCGTGACGGCGACACATCGCTCGGCATTGGTTACTTCGGGCAGGCATGGTATCAGTGGGTTGAAGATGGGCAGGATAGCGATGATGCTGATGCTTTGGGGGACAAGAACCTGAACGATTTCATGATCCGTAGGTCGTACCTGAGCGTGACAGGATCGGCCACCCCCATGCTTGACTTTTTTGTCCACTATGCGCTTGACTGTGCAGGAAAGTCTGATGGCGCCACTGGCGTCACAACAGGTAATAGGGATATCGAATTAAGGGACGGGTATATGAGGGCAAAACTTCTGGGCGAGGCGCTCATGGTCAATCTCGGCCGGATGTATGTGCCTGTTACGCGTACCCCCTCCACGAAATGCCTTATGATGATCGACGTCGACTGGACACAGGGCGGTGTCCGAGGCGACGCTTTTTTCCCGAGCAAGGCCTGCAACCGAGATGACGGTGTGATGGTCTGGGGTAATCTGGCAAACGATATGGTCAGGTATCGTGCGTTTGTCGGCGAGGGAATAGAGACTAATGCCGACAACCCTGACGACAATCTCAGATATGCTGGTCAGGTTAGCCTGTCACTGCTTGAGCCGGAGAAGGGATATTTCAACCCGCAGACATACATGGGGAAAAAGGATATTTTGTCCATTCTCGCAAGTATTGACCACCAGTCAGATCTTAGTCTCGTTGATGATGATAGCGCGACCCCGACAACCGCACGCGCAGGCCGTGACTATACCGCCTGGACGGCTGAAGTACACTGCGACTATGGCCCGGTTACCGTAGAGGCCGCTTACATTGACATCCATAACAAGGCTGCTGGTACGACGACGTATACCAACTTTACTGAAGGCGACGACGCTACGATCATATCTGCCAAAGCCGGTTATATTCTTCCCAACAACCTTCAGCTTGTCGGTCATTACGAAAACGTGAATATAGACAGCGAGAAGGACTCTGAGATTTACGGCGGTGGCTTCAACTACTTTATCAAGGGCCATGCCAATAAATTTAGTGTGGACGTGACCAACGTTGAACAGGAAGAAGAGACCGCTACGCTCAGGGATCACCAAATTGTAACGGTGCAGTTGGCGGTTGGCTTCTAATAGCAATACTGTTGACTTAAGTTAGAGGGCACGGACACCGGATTAGGGACTGTAGCTAATCCTTAAGTGAACAGTATTGTTTTTAGACATTATTCTAAATCGGGCAGTTACAGCCCACGAGCTTGGGAGAGGAGGTGATGCCTGACCTTTAAGGAGTGAGACGACCTGACAAGGTCGTGCTCAATCTATTGTTCAAACCATATGTTGAACGCAGCAGAAAAAAATTTTTGGCAATAATAACACACAGGAGGAAACCAGATGAAGAAAATCACGATAAGTTTACTTGCTCTCACGTTGGCCGTGTTTTTGGCTGTGCCTGTAATGGCCGATGTGACCCCGTATGGGTCTATAAGGATCGGCACGTTTTGGGGCGTTGATGATAATAAGACTGGCACGGCTGACGATGAAGACCTGGCCATGCCTTTGGGCAACTACAGCCGGTTCGGGGCCAAGTTTAAAACCGGAGACATCTCAGGTCATGTAGAACTCGGTTTAAAAGGCGCCGAGGATGGCGATAACGTGTATCAACGTCTCCTTTACGGCGTGTGGGATTTCGGCGGCGGAACACTCCTGGTGGGCCAGGACTACTGCCCCTATACCTTTATCTCGGCGCAGGTTGCCCCGGGGTTTTATGACCTTGAGAACTATTTTATCGGTTACGGCTGCCTCTGGAACAGCCGTCAGCCCCAGATCAAGCTGAAGATGGCGAACGGCCTTTACGCTGCTTTGATTAGGCCCTCAACAACCTCTCCTACTGGCGCAGCAGCAGCCGCCGACACTGACGTGATTCTTCCAAAGCTGTGCGTTGGGTACGAATATAAGGCCGAAGGCCTGATGCTGAATCCCGGCTTTGCCTATAATGACTATATCCTGGATGATGCTACTGCCGGAATTACCCAGAGACGAAGGGTTGAGTCTTATCTTCTTTACCTGAACCTCAAAGCGGCCCTGGGCGCGGTTGACCTTAAGGGAAGCATCCACTACGGGCAGAACCTGGGCACTTTCGGCATAACGGGCCGCTCGGCCAGCGCTAATGCTTATGTTAACACTGCCGACAACGACATTGAGGACAGCGACGGCCTCGGCGGTTATCTCCAGGCGTCAATGAAGCTGGATCCCGCGACAGTCACTGTAGGCTGCGGTTATGTCTCGGACAAGAATAAGGAAGCATCAGCAACAAGTAATGGGGCGGATGAGCAGTTATCCTATTTTATCAATGCCAAACTCCCGGTCGCGGACACCTTCTTTGTGGTCCCCGAGTTGTCCTACTACGATGGTATGAAAGACGCCGACGGCAACGACGAAGCTGACCGTTGGGAACTCGGCTTGCTGTGGCAGATGGATTTCTAAAGTCTGTCAGCTTTTTTCTAACCTTTAATTTGTTGGGCCCCGGAAGTCATTCTCCGGGGCCTTTTTTTTGGAGTGATGGAGTGATGGCTTCAAGGGTGCCACGGGCCAAGCGAAGCTTGCCCGTGCCGAGGCATGTGACCAACACCACGGCAATCCCTGGTATGGATGTGGATCAGAGCACGGGCAAGCTTTGCTTGGCCCGTGCATTACCTCGTGGATGTGACAAATTTCTTACATGGAATCGTTTTGTAGAAAAAGAGTCCGGCATTTTAATGATCCCGGACATGCACATGAGTTGACTTTCTCTTGCTACAGACGACTTCCGTTATTATCTCGTGATCGAAGTCGATGGTGGTTGATTGAGGCCTTTGACCGCACACGTGTAGAATTGGACTATTGTCTGCTCTGTTATGTGATTATGCCCGAGCATGTTCACCTTATCATTCTTCCACAGAAAGCAGATTACAACATATCGTGGTTCCTAAAACGGGTGAAGCAATCAGTGTCCAGAAAAGCCAAAGCATGGTTACGTGAAAACGACCCCAACTGGTATACGAAATTAACGATTTCTCGTGACGGGAAAAAGAAAGAATTCCGTTTTTGGCAAGCTGGTGGAGGTTACGACCGAAACGTTACCAGCAAAAGGACGTTACTCACAATGATCCAATACATCCACAACAATCCTGTACGACGGGGATTAGTGTCATCACCTACGGAGTGGAAATGGCCCAGTGCGGCATGGTATGAAGACAGAACAAGTGGACCATTGGTGATAGATAAAATCAAGTGGTAATGCACGGGCAAGCTTTGCTTAGCCCGTGGCACCCCGATTTCGAAGGAGATGCATAGGCAAGCTTTGCTTAGCCCGTGGCACCCTTATTTCGACAGTAGACGTCCTAAGCTATTGTGCCGGCCCCGCCTGACCGATCTCATAAGCTATGATCGAACTCTTCGCGCCGGTCACCGCGGTGCCCTGCTTTGCCACGTGGACTGCAACCAACTCGTCCGAGCCGTCATTGTCAAAGTCTCCGACGGCAAAGTCGCTGATATGGCCGGATATCTTCCGGGTCTCTCTGTCGGGCATCAGCCCGAGGCTCTTCCAGGAAAGAGAAACCATGCGGCCGCCCTCGAACCTTCGAAATTTTTTGAACAACCGTCCGAGCGCGCCTTCGTTGGAGGCCGTGACCACCTCCGGCCTCCCATCCCCGTCAAGGTCGCGGACGCTGATCCGCTGGGGCAGATAGAGGCGTTCCGGGGTGTCCTCGTTTTTCGACCAGTACTCAACGTAATTCATGCTCCCGCCGTAACGCTCGTCGGTGCTGAATTCTTCCTCCCCGGACGGGTCAAAGATACGAATATGGTCTTCGCTGTCAAACACGATGACCATTTGCCGGCCGTTGTTCATGACATCCCCGAAGGCAAAGCCAAAGATGTTGGTCCTTTTGGGCAGCGTGATACGATCTCCGGGCGTGTATTCGCCGTCGCGCCAGGTTAATTCATATATCCCCGGCGCAAACGGCTCATCCATTCTCCGTTTTTGCCCGAACAGCGCGGAGCCCCGGCCGGGCGTATCGATTACCCTGTAGTACCAGGGGCTGTCCTCGCTGACCCGCCTGAAATCGCCGTTGTCCCATTCAAGAACAAATGACCCGAGACGCTGTCCGGTTGCCTTGACGCTTGTGACAAATATCTCGGCACGGCCATTGCCGTTGATGTCGGCCGCGTCAACGCTTATTAACCTGTCATCCCCTTTGCCGGCCTTCTCCCATATCTTGACAAGGCGTTGATTCTCAAACCGGTACACATAAATTTGCTGATCACTGATGAAGACGACCTCTGTCTTGCCGTCTCCGTTCACGTCGCCGAGGGCCAACCCCTTGATGGCGATTTTGAAGTTCTGGCTTTTCCACAATCCTCCCTGTGCGATATCGGCAGGCGCCGTGACGACGGATTTCGCAAAGCCGGGTGCCGCTGCCGGGGCAGGTTTCGCGCTCCAAACCTTTGCCTGATCGGTTGGCACCTCGGGGGAAGCAGGACGGCTGGCGGCGGCAGGACGGCCGAAAAACGTTTCGTTGATCTCAGCGGCAAGAAGATTGATCCGGGGAATCACCTCGTCGACTTGCCCGCCCTGTTTGAAGAAGGCAAGGGTCGGCCTCTTCTTGCCGACATCCACCATCTTGGCGTCAAGACTGACGCTGTTGCCGAAGAGGGTGAGGCTTCCGAACAGCACATAGTCGGCCTGGAGCCTCTCGCCGATGGCGCGGGCGATCTCTTCATTAACAGGCTCGGATATATCCTCGAGCGCCTGATCCGTCTCTTGCCTGCTAACCACCGCCACGGTCTCCCCGCTTGACAGGCGTGAAGCAAGCATGTCGACGATGCCTTCCTTCAGGAATGAAAGATCCCTGTCGGCGTTCATTTTGAAGGGTATGATGACTACACGGGAAGGCTCGGCGGCCGCGGCGGCAATGGCCACCACAGACAAGAGCAACACAACCACAAACAGTAATTTTCGCACTTCAGCCTTCAAATCCAAACCTCCTTTTCCATAGCAGGGCGTATGACGCCGGACATAATTCTCGGACAGCCTCCTAAGAGTGTCATATAAAAGTATACGCTGTAATTTATTTACATTCAACCAATAATTGCCACGGTTTGCCGCTGCAGTGCGGTGTTCCTTATCACATTGGCACCATCCTGAGAATCTTTTGTCAAACTTATTTCTCACTTTTACCTGCCGCGGACCTGCCCGCAACCCAGCCGGTAGAAAAGGCGGTTTGCAGGTTATACCCGCCTGTGTCGGCGTCCACATCCAGCACCTCGCCCGCGAAATAAAGCCCCTTGACCAGGCGTGAAGCCATGGTGCGCGGATCAACTTCGCGCGTATCCACCCCGCCCGCGGTGACGATCGCCTCGGTAAAAGGGCGATAGCCTGTCACTTCAAAGCGAAAGTCTTTCAGCCACATGCGCAGTTTTTTACGCTCCTGCCCCGTGATCTGGTGGCCGGCCTTGTCCGGCGGGATGCCCGTGAGATCTATGCAGACCGGGATCAGCTTTTGGGGGAGGAGTTCTTTAAGCAATGTTTGGAACTGACGCTTGCCGTGCGCATTTAAATCGCGAATAAGACGATCATTTAGCTTTTTCACATCGAGCGCGGGCTTGAGATCAATGGAAAGGGCCACTTTTTGGCCGAGACGCAGAGCGTCCACCACCTGCCTGCTCAGGGTGAGGATGATAGGGCCGGAAAGGCCAAAGTGTGTAAAGATCATTTCGCCGAATGCTTCTGCTTGCTTTTTGCCATTGACAAAAACCCGGACGGTCACATTGCGCAGACTCAGGTCTTGCAGCCCTGGGGCAATGTCGCCCGAGGTTTCCAGGGGAACGAGGGCGGGTCGGATAGGCGCTATGGTGTGTCCGACTGATTCGGCCATCCGATATCCATCACCTGTTGACCCGGTGGCGGGATAAGACGCCCCGCCGGCAGCGACAATTACGGCATCCGCGTGATAGATACGCCCGGCGGAATGTTTAAAGGCCGGCAACTTATCCGTACGCGAAGAGGCGCTGGATATCTGTACTCCGACCACCCGCCCGTCCTCGATAAGCAATCGGTCTATCGTTGATCGGGTCCGCACGGTCACGCCCAGCCCTCCGACCCACCGCGCCAGAGCGTCCACCACGTCCTTCGCCTCCCCGCTTGCCGGAAAGACTCTTCCGCCTCGTTCGGTTACGGTACGAACTCCCAGTCTTTCAAAAAAAGCCACGAGTTCGTCTGTGAAAAACATGGAAAATGCCTGGCGGAGGAAACGCCCATTCGGGCCAAGGTGAGTTATAAACTCGGATAACGGAGCAATGTTGGTCAGGTTACAGCGCCCTTTGCCGGTGATGCGCAGCTTGCGTCCAGGGCGGTTCATCTTTTCGAGAATGAGCGTTTCAGCCCCCATTGCGGCGGCCTGCCCGGCAGCCATCAACCCGGCCGCGCCTCCTCCGACTACAATTACACGGCGTTTTATCATTGATTAAAGGCGGCTTACCTTATTCCTTGCGGCTTGAAAATGGATGGATTCCGGATAATCTTTTATGACCTTATTGTAATGGGTCACTGCGGACAGGGCATCTCCCATTGTTTCATAAAGTCTTCCCAGATTAAAATGCGCGGTATCTTTTAAGATGCCATTTTCCAGGTCAATGATCTTTAAGAAATATTCGGACGCTGCCTTGTAGTCCTTAGTCTCTTCATAACAGTATCCGATGCTGTTTAAGACAAATGCCCGCATTGAGAGGTCGTCCTTATAGGCTTTCAACGCTTTCAGATAAAGCTCGATCGCCTCGTCGTAATTAGCCTTTTCATAGTGGTAGTCGCCATACACAACAAGGGTAAGCCGGCCCGCCTCTGTGTTCGGATATCTTTTAATGATCTCGTCAAAGTCTTTGATCCGTATTTGATCTGTCGTTACAGCTTCTGTTCCGATTTCCGGAATTTGACTGGTCATCAACCCCTGCTCAAACATGTCATAGGCTTTGTCTTGGGACTGATGTGAATAATATAGAATCCCAAAGACCACCAATCCAATAATAATGATGCCTGCCAGACCGCCATACAGCTTTTTTCGGTTTTGCGCCACAAACTCGGCTATCCGGGACGCAAGCGGTATGAATTCCTCCTGTTTGGCGAGCAGCGCTTTTCTTACGATTCGTTCTTTTTTGGACATAGTATTAACCTTTCTGGATGGACGATAGTTACAAATGATTTGTTTATAGCACAATCATTTACATGGCGCCAATGTAAAAACAGTACGAAAATAATATCCCAGGATCTGGTGGCTCAACTCTTTCCGGGGATAAAAAGAGAAGCTGTCTCGCAGAGTCTTGAAGACACCGGGCGAAAGGTCGACGAGCCTGCTTAGACTGTTTCTGGTCTTTTGATTTTCCGGGATGTAAAGACAATCCAGGCTTTGAACTTTACTTTGACACCTGTTCGTGATAAAAAATTATCTCAAATCCTTAAGGAAAATTGATAAGTTAATTCTCATTGAAGACCGCCGGAAGGGGACAATAAACAGGTTTGGCGGGCTTAATGGGTTGATGTAAACAATAAGCAGGGATTTGTCGTGTGAAATTACTCTTTGAGACAAGCTTATGAAAAAAGAAGCCAGGGCAAGAATAAAAATTGACAGGCTCCTTTCACGTGCAGTGTGGCGCTTTTTTGATGATGAAAAAGGCCCGGCCAATATCGCCCTGGAAGTGAATGTCAAAATAAAGAAGAACGAAATTGATCACTGGGGTGATGATTTTGAAAAAACCGCTGATGGCTTTGCTGATTACCTCCTGCTCGACAGCAAGGGTTTTCCCTGTGCTGTGCTTGAAGCGAAATCCGAAAAATTAAACCCATTAGCCGGAAAAGAGCAGGCCCGCAAGTACGCCAAATCGTTAAACGTTCGCTTTGTCATTCTTTCCAATGGAAACCTTCATTATTTTTGGGACTTAGAGCATGGCAATCCATCCATTATAACCGACTTTCCCTCTCAGGAATCATTAGGCCGGTACAGGACATTTAAACCCAATCCTGAAAACCTTGTTAAGGAAAAAGTCGAAGACGATTATATCGCTATCACCCAGGACCCCATGTACAGGTCTGCTCCCCGCTGGAATAATCCCGATGAACGGGATGCCTTTATCAAAGAGAACAACCTGAAGTTCTTACGGCATTATCAGTTGAATGCCATTTACGCCTTGCAGGAGTCTGTAAAGCATGGGAACAACCGTTTTCTCTTTGAGATGGCTACAGGCACCGGCAAAACACTCGCATCCGCCGCTGTTATCAAGCTCTTTTTAAGAACAGGCAATGCCAACCGCGTCCTTTTCCTGGTCGATAGAATCGAGCTGGAAAACCAGGCATGGAAGAATCTTGTCCGTTGTCTGAAGAATGACTATACATGCGTCATCTACAAAGAAAATCGCGATGATTGGCGCAAGGCTGAGATCGTTGTTTCAACAGTACAAAGCCTTTCGTTCAATAATAAGTATAGAAGCCTGTTTTCCCCGACTGATTTTGATTTGATCATATCTGATGAGGCCCACCGCTCAATCAGCGGAAACAGTAGGGCTGTTTTTGAGTATTTTGTGGGCTATAAATTGGGGCTT
>JBDRFJ010000236.1:0-2499 GCA_043818915.1 Pseudomonadota bacterium
AGACGGTGAATTTTTTGAAATTTATGTTGATTGTCCTGCAGAGGTTTGTGAAGGCCGCGATCAAAAAGGTGTTTATAAGCGTGCCAGGTCGGGTGAGATAAAAAATTTTACCGGAATTTCCGCGCCATATGAAGCGCCGGAGAACCCGGAATTGATTGTCCGCTCTAATGAAGTGCCAGTTGAAGAAGCGGTTGAAAATGTCATCCGGCTTGTTCAACAAAATAATATTATCGTAAGTATTTAGCCACGAATGTCACGAATGGACACGAATAAAGAAAAAATTCTATATAAGGATTTGTCATACAAAGTTATTGGCTTAGCAATGGAAGTGCACAGTAAACTTGGGTATGGATTTTTAGAAAAAGTCTATGAGAATGCGATAATGGTGTTGTTCCGGAGAGAAGGAATCGATGCAAAACAACAAGCGCCGATAACAGTCTATTTTGATGGGGAAGTAGTGGGGGACTATTACGCAGATATTTTAGTTGAGGACAAAATCATCTTAGAACTTAAGGCCATTGAAAAGATTACAGATACTCATAGGGCTCAAACACTTAATTATCTGAAAGCAACAGGCCTGCACTTGGCAATCCTGCTTAATTTTGGGAAAGAAAAACTGCAAAACGAAAGATTTGTACAATAAAATTGATTCTGTCTTATTCGTGTAAATTCGTGTTCATTCGTGGCTGAATAATTATGAATAAAAACATCTTAGTTACAGGGGGAGCCGGCTATATTGGAAGCCATGCGTGCAAGGCGTTGGCCCGGGCCGGCTATGTGCCCGTGGCATTGGACAACCTGGTTTATGGTCATGAATGGGCGGTCAAATGGGGTCCTTTTGTCAAGGCGGATATCCTCGATCACGCAGTCTTGGACAGGGTGTTTGAGCAGTATCAGCCGCAGGCAGTGCTTCATTTCGCCGCTTTTGCATACGTGGGAGAATCTGTAACAGACCCCGGGAAATATTATCGCAATAATGTCGCCGGCACTGTCTCCCTGCTGGAAGCCATGCGGGATCATGGGTGTAGTTATCTGGTCTTTAGCAGTACCTGTGCGACCTACGGGGTGCCTGAGACTATCCCCATTCCGGAAGATCATCCCCAAAGGCCCATTAATCCCTACGGCTGGAGCAAATGGATGATCGAGCAGATACTTCGAGATTTTGACCACGCCCACGGTATACGATCTGCCTCCTTGCGCTACTTCAACGCCGCCGGCGCCGACCCTGATGGAGAGACCGGGGAGGTACACAACCCGGAAACTCATCTTATCCCCCTCGTGATCGAGGCGGCTTTAGGCAGGCGTCGCCACGTGGAAATCTATGGCACTGACTACCCTACCCCCGATGGTACCGCAATACGGGATTACATCCATGTGACAGACTTAGCCGAAGCCCATGTGCTGGCCCTTAACTATCTTTTTGAAGACGCTGAAACAACCTTCCTTAACCTGGGCACCGGGCAAGGTCACTCTGTAAGAGATGTGATCACCGCCGTGGAGAGGGTGACCGGACGCAAGGTACCGGTACAAGAGACCGCCAGGAGGCCGGGCGATCCTACAATGCTGGTGGCGACTAACGAAAAGGCTACAAAGATTTTAGATTGGTCTCCCCGGTTTTCAGATTTAGACGAGATAGTGAAAACGGCCTGGGAGTGGCACTCGAGAAGAGAGAGGTAAGAAGTGAAAAGTGAGAAGACAGGAGAGAGACAGCAGCGACGTCCCGTCGTGGCCCCTCGACCCCTCCCCTCCGTGCTTTTCCAATAATTATCAAATCCACCTTGACATCACCTGCTGAAATGTTTTAAAGTTCATATCATGAACAATCTCTACGAACAAGAAATTCACTATCGCTTACTAAAGTTAGTCGGCAAAGATCGTCGCTTTACCCAGCGTGATATGGCCAAAGAGATGGGGATTAGTCTGGGGAAGGTTAACTATTGCCTTAGCGAATTGGCCAAAAAAGGACTTATCAAGATTACCAGATTTAAAAGCGCCAAAAACAAGGTCCCATATACGTACATTCTTACCCCCAAGGGTATGAAGGAAAAGGCCGAATTGACGGTGGAGTTTTTGAAGATAAAGATTTCGGAATATAACGAGATAAGAAGGCAGATTAAGGAATTGTCCGCGGAAATAGAAGAAGATGAATTGATGGGTGCCTCCGCAACCGAAACAGTGAATGTGATCAGTAGGCTCAGCTAACAGGAGATAAAGGTCTCATGAGTTGTTAGCTTATGTCTTATAAGTTAAATCAGTAACGATTTAACAAAAAATGCTATAATTATAAGAGGTTGTTTCGATTTATTCGGTGTAACCGACAGGGCGGAGCTGTAGGTGAGCATTGAGACCTTTAAAACGCGACATTTTAAAATCTTTGAAATTTTTTTGAAATGCGTAATGAATTCGTGAAAAAGATTAAGAACACCTTGTTGACGTGTGCTCCTGAAATATTCAGCAAGCGCCCTGTGTTGTTTGCTTATCTTTACGGTAGCTATGCTA
>JBDRFJ010000237.1:0-6218 GCA_043818915.1 Pseudomonadota bacterium
TATCACGGTGGAGACGAACCCTATGCGTGCGGGCATCATCTTTGTACGGTAACACCGGAGGGATATGTTGCAAAGTGCGGGTTTTTTAAAGACGATCCCCTGGGGCATCTAAAAGAAGGGCTTGAGGTTTCGTGGAAGCGGGCCCGCCATATTCCGCTCAGTGAACTTGAATGCGCTCCCTGTCCCCATGTATTGGATTGTAAAGGCGGGTGCCGCTTAAGAGCAGGGAGTCTATACTCCAAGGACCCGGTAATGTGCGCGCTTTATGGGGTACGCGATGATTCTGCTATTACTTGACAGCATGATGTAAAGTTGTGTATACACAAGCCTCAGGTGCTCATCAGGTGAGGTCTTGAAATGGCCTCCCGAGCTTAATAGGGAATCCCGTGAAAGTCGGGAGCGGGCCCGCCGCTGTGATCGGGGACGAACGCCGCAATTAATGCCACTGCCCGGCAAAAGCAGGGAGGGAAGGCGCGGCCAGTAGGATAATCCGAGAGCCAGAAAACCTGCCTATCTGATAGATACAATCCTCGCGTGCTGGGAACTGTATTGTTGACAAATATATTTGTGGATAACAGGGCAATCCCCAAGCTGAGCAATCGGTTTGGGGATTTTTTATATAGGAAACTATATCCGCAGATTTCACAGATTTCCACAGATTTTTATCTAAATATTCTGGGGTCTTTCTTGAAATCTGAGTAATCTGCGTAATCTGTGGATTAAGCTTTGTTCTTTAAAGGGGAGGAATGGAATGGAACATCTAAATACTATCATCAATGGAATTACCGATATCGACAGAACAATGTTCGCCAAAGCAAAGCAGCACACCGCTCAACTGATCATGCCGCCGCGGGCCTTGGGAAGATTGCACGATATTGGTGAGCGGCTTTGCGCAATATTTTCTACGCTTAGACCGGATGTGAGCAGGAAGGCATTCTATGTCATGGCAGGGGACCACGGGGTGGCGGAAGAGGGGGTAAGCGCTTTCCCCCAGCAAGTGACCGGTGAGATGGTAAAGTGTTTTGTGAAAGGCGCCGCTGGTATTAACGTGCTCGCACGGCAATTGCCTGCTGATGTGACTGTGGTTGATATGGGCATTATCCCGGAATTCGAGGAAAAGGAGAATCTCTTAGTACGAAAAGTACGCCCCGGAACAAACAATATCGCAAAAGGGCCGGCCATGACCCGGGCAGATGCGGAAAAGGCAATTACTGCCGGCTTTGAGGTGGGATCGGGTGCTATAAAGAATGGAGTGCAGCTTCTTGGTACGGGGGATATGGGGATCGCGAACACAACCCCATCAAGCGCTGTTGGCGCGGTGCTTCTCGGCAAGAGCGTTAAGGAGATGACAGGAAGAGGCACGGGGATAAATGACGAGGGATTCAATTCAAAGTGTACGATCATTGAAAAGGCGATTGCGATCAACAATCCCGACCCTTCGGACGGCCTCGACGTGCTGGCAAAAATCGGCGGGTTTGAAATCGGAGGTATTGCCGGATTGGTATTGGCCGCTGCGTATCATAAGCGCCCGGTTGTGATCGATGGCCTGATCTCAACGGCCGGGGTGCTGATAGCCCATAGCTTGAACCCCTTGGTCGCTGAATATGTCTTTGCCGGTCACACCTCAGTGGAGCAGGGGCACAAACATATGTTGTCCCATATAGGGGTAGAGCCGATTATAAACCTTGGCCTCCGTCTGGGAGAAGGGACAGGAGGAGCCCTTGCAATGCACATCATCGAGGCAGCGGCAAGGGTATGTAATGAAGTCCTCACGTTTGAAGAAGCAGGGGTGAGTGAAGGGAATGTGTGAGGTTAATAAACCCGAAATCCGAAGCTTAATTAAATCCGAAATCCGAAGCACGAAATCCGAAACAAATACGAATGACCAAAATTCAAAATCCGAAACATATGAAAACATATAATGGAAGATTGTACTCTGCATTCGCAAGGAGTATGGGACCGCGTAAGGCTGAATATCGTTTTGAAAATTTGATATTTGAATTTAGGATTTGTTTCGGATTTCGATATTCGATATTCGGATTTATTCCTGTGCGTTCTTTGCGGTAAACTATTATGAATCTTTTGGCGGCATTAGCATTTCTAACAATCCTTCCCGTTCGTTCGTCAGCCCGATGGGAGGACAACGGAAAGATCCTCTATTTCTCGATTGTGGGGTTGATCATCGGAGGTATGCTTTGCGGGGTAGACTATGCCGCATCCTTTGTGTTCGGACCCGAATTTCGCTCGCTGATTGATGTCTTCTTTTTGGCCGTAATCACCAGGGGTCTCCATTTAGACGGACTTGCAGATACCGCTGATGGCCTTTTGTCACACCGATCACGCGAAGAATCATTGCAGATCATGAGGGATTCCCGTATCGGGACCATGGGTGTACTTGCCCTTGTGTTCTGTATCCTGTTCAAGTGGGGAGGAATCTTATGTATGCCCGAGGGAAAAAGGTGGCTGTTTCTTCTCCTGGCCCCGGCATTCGCCCGCTCTTCACTGGTGATCGGATTGGTGCTGATGCCGTACGCAAGGGCCGAAGGCGGGCTTGCAAAGCATATGACGGAAGCAGGGAAGGGGACACTTCTTTTTGTATTGATACCGGCAATTCTGCCGTTTCTGTTTAACTGGAAAGTTGCAGTTTTGATGAATTTGATCTTTGCCCTCTGTGTAGCCCTCCTCCTGTGGTTTTTCAAAAAGAAGATCAATGGTGTTACCGGCGATACATTAGGGGGAATGTGCGAGATTGTTGAATGTATGATACTGATGGCAGGTGTTTTGTTTTGATAGTCGTATTAAAAACCAAAGGCTAATCAATCCGTAGATTACGCAGATTACACCGTTTTTAATGAAAGGATAATCTATAAAATGACAGAATTGGAATTGGCTGTCCGCGGCGATATCTCTCCAGCTATGAGGCGGGTGGCTGAGGATGAAGGGGTATCGCCGGAATATATTAGGGAGAAGGTGGCCGCCGGGCAAATTGTGATCCTAAAGGGACGCAAGAATAAAAAGCGAATAGTAGGCATAGGCAAGGGGCTGCGAACCAAGGTAAATGCCTCCATCGGAACATCGAGCGATATTAATGACATTGAACTGGAAAAGAAAAAGGCGCTTATAGCTGAAAAAACCGGCGCGGACACGCTTATGGAGCTTTCCGCGTCCGGAGACTTTGATGCAATAAGAAATGAGATACTCAATGTCAGCTCCCTTCCCGTGGGAAACGTTCCGCTTTATCAGGCGTTCCGGGAAGCGGCAATACGCTATGACTCACCTTCTAAGCTTGACGAGGAGATGCTGTTTGATCTGATCGAGCGTCAGTGTGAGGACGGTATCGCATTCATGGCGGTCCACTGCGGTATCAACCTCTTTACTATTGAACGAATGAAAAATCAGGGGTACAGATACGGCGGACTCTGCTCCAAGGGTGGGACATTAATGGTAGAGTGGATGATCAGGAACAAAAAAGAAAATCCGCTCTATGAAAAGTTTGACAGGGTATGTTCGATACTGAAACAGTATGATACTGTCCTTAGCCTGGGAAATGGAATCAGGGCGGGGGCGATACATGATTCCTTGGACAGGGCGCAGATGTCCGAACTTATTCTAAACTGTGAGCTTGCTGAAATCGGACGAGAGACGGGGTGTCAGATGATGGTCGAGGGCCCCGGTCATGTCCCTCTTGATGAAATCGAGGCCAATATTATATTGCAGAAGAAGATGTCGAACGATGCCCCCTACTACATGCTCGGTCCCCTTCCGACCGATGTGGGCGCTGGTTTTGACCACATTACCGCGGCAATCGGCGCGGCCCATTCCTCTATGTACGGCGCGGACCTTGTCTGTTATATCACCCCTTCAGAGCACTTGGCTCTTCCAAACGAAGCTGACGTTGAGACGGGGGTGAAAACCGCGAGGCTGGCTGCCCACATAGGTGATGTAGTCAAGCTGAAAGGAAGGGCTGACAGCAGGGATATGCAGATAAGTAAGGATAGAAGGGATTTTAACTGGGAGCATCAGTTCAAAAACATGCTTTTCCCGGATGATGCGCGAAAGATTGTTGCTTCGCGCCGGTCCTCAACAGAAAAAGGGTGTTCCATGTGCGGGGATATGTGTGCTTTGAAGAATGCCGAAGCGACACTTAGTAAGTATCTGAAAGGGGATAAGCGTAATTAGTTTCCGTCCAGAAACAGTATATTTTGTCCCGATAGTGAAGAGGGGCAAATAACACCTATTATCTAAACAGATCCGTACTAATATATCGCTCTCCGGTGCTGGGAATCACCACTACGATCTGTTTCCCTCTATTTTCCTGTTGTTTTGCTACCTTGAGGGCAGCCCATACCGCGGCTCCCGAAGAAATTCCGCAGAGTATGCCTTCCTCTTTTGCCAGTTGCCTTGCTGTCTCAAATGACTCTTCATTAGTCACCGTGACAATTTCGTCGATAATATTGACATTCAAGACATCTGGTATAAAACCTGCGCCGATCCCTTGTATTTTATGGGGGCCGGGTTCCCCCCCGGAAAGGACCGGAGAGGCCGCGGGTTCCACCGCAATCGCCCTAAAAGAGGGTTTTCGGGCCTTGATTACCTCGGCCACCCCGGTAATAGTTCCGCCTGTTCCAACGCCCGCTATCAAGATGTCCACCATGCCACCGGTGTCACGCCAAATTTCTTCTGCAGTTGTCTTTCGGTGTATTTCCGGATTTGCCGGATTTTTGAACTGGTTGGGCATATAGGCGCCTTTTGTACCTGCCAGGATTTCTTCCGCCTTGGCAATGGCCCCCTTCATCCCCTTACTCCCAGGGGTCAAAACCAGTTCGGCTCCGAGATGTTTTAAGAGCTTTCTTCGCTCGATACTCATCGTATCGGGCATAGTGAGACAGAGGTGATACCCCTTGGCCGCGCAGACAAAGGCCAAGGCGATGCCGGTATTCCCGCTCGTAGGCTCTACAATAAGGGTTTTTGGGCTAATGCGTCCCTCACGTTCTGCCGCTTCGATCATAGCGACCCCGATACGATCCTTTACGCTTCCAAGAGGATTAAAGAATTCTAGTTTGGCAATTATGTCGGCCTCAAGGCCCTTGGTTACCTTGTTTAATCTGACCAAAGGGGTAGATCCAATCGTTGTGTTGATGTCGGAAAAAATTTTCACCATGTCCCCCTCCTCATCAATGTTTTGTTGTAATAAGCTGTTGCCCAAAAATACGAAATAGTTTTTCCGCTACTTATAAATTAACCGCGGAGTTTCCAAAATTACCTTTGTATCCGGCGGCACCGGTTCCGTAATCCAGACATTGCCCCCTATTACAGAGCGCGCTCCGATAACGACTTTTTCCCCCAAGATAGTGGCTCCTGCGTAAATAATCACTTCGTCTTCGATAGTGGGGTGACGTCTCTTCCCTCTGAGTAGTTCTCCGGCGTCCTTTGGAAGCGATAAAGCCCCCAGGGTAACGCCTTGATAAAGCCTTACATTTTTGCCGATCACTGCTGTCTCGCCTATGACTACCCCTGTTCCGTGATCAATGAAAAAGCTTTCCCCGATCCGGGCCCCTGGATGGATATCGATCCCAGTAATGCTGTGGGCATATTCGGTCATGATTCGGGGAAGGAGGGGGATGCCCTGCTCAAACAATTGGTGGGCAACCCGATAAACAGTTATGGCAAAGATACCCGGATAGCTGAAAACAATCTCGTCGTAGCTTTTGGCCGCTGGATCTCCCTCGTATGCTGCACGCACGTCAGTGGCCAACACTTTACGCATGGTGGGGATCGATTCTAAAAATGTAAGCGTCTCTTTGTAGCCCTGTTCAAAACATTGGATACAGGGTTGATTGTAACGAAGGCATTCGTGCCGCATGCTGTGGGTAATCTGTTCTGAAAGAATTTCGAAAAGGACATCAACGGACTGGCCCATTTGGTACTTCAGGTTAACCGTATCCATATTCTTTTTGGTGAAGTAGCCGGGGAAAAGGATCTCCCTGACTCGCGTAACTATTTCTATGACCGACTCCCGGGAAGGGATCAATTGAGAATCGATGTGCTCAAAACATTCCTTATCATAACAGCTATCCACCGTAACTCCGATATTGAGCAAAAAAACAAAGGGAAAAGAATTGAAAAAACCTCGTTGATTCAGTATGATAAGTTCGACAAAAAACAAAAAATACTGTAACCAACGAGGTTAAAAGAAATGATACGACAAACCGTTCTTC
>JBDRFJ010000238.1:0-16726 GCA_043818915.1 Pseudomonadota bacterium
GGCCCATTGCTCTCAGCACTTATACTTCCTCCGATACTCTGTAGGTAATTAGCGCAATAGTGAAGACCAAATCCCTTCCCTCCATCCTTTTTTGTAGAAAACCCATAACTGAATATCTTGTTTTTTAAATCTGAGGGAAAACCGACCCCTGTGTCGTTAATGACAACTTTTACCATTGGCGATGTCCCTTGACCGTTTTTAGCCAATCTGGTGGACAATTGCATCACTTTAAGATCAGGGGCCTGAGCCACGATAGACCGGGCTGCGTTTTTGATCAGGTTTACGAATACCTGTATTAATTGAAGGCGATCCAACAAAATGGGTTCTGAATAAGAAAAGTCAGCTTCCACGGTAATGCCGTCGCGTTGAAGAATGTCACTTTGCATGTTGACGGCATCCATCAGTATATCATTGATCCTGTGCTCCTCACGCAGTCCTCCTCTTCCCTTGGCATACGATTGTTGTAATGATACAATTTCACAGATATGTCTCACATGATTATTGAGAAACTGAATGTCGGCCAAGGCCTCCGTCCGCCGTTCAGCCATGTTGTCAAGAGCAAGTCTTATATAGGGAAAAATATTTTGTCCGCGAAGGTCCTCCGTAAGATACTTATCCAAATTTCCGGAATGTGATTCAAGCATATCAACTGCCTGTACTAATTTTTCGACATTGAGTCTATCTATCTTTTCTTCGGATAATTTTAGCCGCACATTAACGCTGTTGATTGCGTTTCCAATATTGTGCAAAACACCCGAGGCGACTTCAGCCATTCCCGCCATATGCGCTGTTTCGAGCAGTTTCGACTGGGTGGCTTTTAGCTCTGCTGTCCGTTCTTCCACGAGTTCTTCAAGATGTTCGCTGTACTCCATAATCTTCTGTTGCGATAGGGCTAATTGTTGGCTCGCCTGGTTAAAAGCCCTTCCCAGTTCGCCGATTTCATCATCTCCCAAGTCTTCAACCTCTTTTGACAAATCGCCTTGTCCAAGACGTCGTGTCACCTCAACCAATCTGTTAACCCTCCTGCTTACCTGATGGCTCAGCCATGGGCTTAGCAGACTTACAACCAAAAAGCAGGCCAGTGCAGCAAGTAAAAGGCCGTATCGTATGCGATAAACAGGCGCATAAGCAATATTTTGTGATTGCGCAATTACTAAGTTCCATCCTAACGGATCATTGTTAGGGTCTTCAATTACAGCAGCATACGCTGCTACTTTTACCCCCGTTTTACTGTTTAATGTTGCAATACCTTTTTTTCTGCTTACAGCGGCCTCGCGTAGGACATCGTGCTCAACGGGTTCAAGCAGTCGATCCGAGTCGGGGGCGGCAACTACAATCCCGTTTCTATCCACTATCAGCACTTCACCACCCTCTCCCAATGAAACGCTTCTTGTGATCTGCCAGACTCGTTCCATGTCGAGCTGTCCTACCAATACCCCTGTGATAGTGCCTCGTTTATCCTTTATTGGCGCGGCAGCAGTCATTACAATTTCCATAGGATACAGCACAACATGAACGTCTGAAAGAACACTATTGCCCTTGAGCGCAGACTTAAACCATCTGGTAGCTTTCCATGATCCGCGAAAGGAATTAAATACTGAAGCTCTTACCTGTCCGTTCGCGTTAACAAGGGTTATGTCTCTAAAAATCCGATGAAATTTTTGAGTCTTACGTAGCTCTTCATTTTGTTCTTCCCGGCTGGCTGTGGCAGACATAATGACCGGATTTTGGGCCAAAAGGAGAATGTTTTGATACCCGTCATTAACGGTCCGCGCCACTTCCTTTCCTAATTCCGTGCCTAATGAGGCCAGCGCATTGTGAGAGGTATTTCGCACTGTTTTTTCAACATTTGTGAGATTGATTATGCTCATAAAAACCAGCGGAATTAATCCCACAATCAATAGAAACAATGTAATTTTTACATATAACCGCATATTTTGTACTGTAGTAGTCCTTCAAAAAAAAATTTACGCGACCATCAACCTTTTATCATCAAATCAGACCATATAGGAGCTATAAGCCGTGTCACATCCCCTGTGTTTTTGAAAAATTCGCAGCGTTCCATAACTTCCGCAGGCGGATAGACAGACTTCGAGTTGAGGACTTCAGGATCCATCAGCGGTTTTGCCGCCTCATTCGGGGTAGCGTACCAAAGTTCCGATGCTATGGAGGCATTGACATCAGGTCGTAAGATATAGTTGAGAAACATGTGCGCCTCTTCTTTGTGTTTTGCGTCTCGCGGCATAACAAAAAAGTCAGCCCACACCGGAGCCCCTTCTTTTGGAATAACATACTCGAGATTTTCATTTTCATCCGCTACTACAAGACCTTCGCCACTATATATTTGGGCCGCCCATAGTTTCTCATGAATCATTAGATCCTTGAGCGTCTCAGTGTCATAATAACCCTGGACAAGCGTTTTTTGCTCAAGTAAAAGTTTTTTGACTTTTTCTATCTTTTCCGGACTAGTAATATTGATACTGTAACCGAGCATCTTAGAAGCCGCCGCCACCACCTCAAATGAGTTGTTCAGCATGGCAAGCTTTCCTTTATACCTCTTGTCAAAAAGTACCTTCCAACTGTCTGTGTCTTCTTTGATATATTTTTTATTCACCACCATACCGGTTGTGCCTGTGAGGTACGGTACCGTATATTTTTGCTCCGGATCGCACGGCATATTGTGATACTTTTTAGCGATGTGCTTGAAATTTGGAATTTTAGAATAGTCTAATTGGACGAGTATCTTTGCATGCCGCATTTCACGGACAAGATCGTCGCTTGACACTACCAGATCATAGGCGTCAAGGTCTGACTGAACCGCCCCCAGCATATCTTCTTCGTCCTGAAAGGTAATTTCGTTGACATGGATCCCGGTCTCTTTTTCAAAATTCTCCAGTGTGTTGGAACCGATATATTCTTCCCAGTTGTAAAGAGTAAGGGTTCCGCCCTCTATCTTTTTTGCTCCCGGAACCTCGTCACCTTTTTCTTGGTCCGGTCCCTTGCTACAGCCAATAATGAGCAGTGTGCTTATAAGAAAAATGAGGCCCAACTTGTAACATTTTTTTATGATCATTTGCTCCTCCCTTAATAACGGCCTTGGTTCGTTAAACGATTTATTAATAAATCAATAGACCCTGAAAATGTATTATACGTTCAAAGTATTGAATTATTTGTACATTTAGAGTGATATTGTCGCGACAAACTCATAAAATAATTTTTGCGAAAGTTGTCAATACTTATCGGTTAGTTATTCGTATTATAAAGTTGATGCACCTGTAAAAAGTCCTTTTTTACAGGCGATTGCGAATTTAGGAATTCAGGAATTGCGAATTATTTAAAATCGTTATAAACGTGATAAAATTAGAAAAACCGCGGGGATTTTATATCGATTTATGGGGATCAAGTAAGGTTAAACAAACTCACGAGAACTGAAGGGCCATGTCAAGCCTTTTTAAAAAAGACCCAATGCCGTCTGTATCAACCGGATTGGGAATAGCGCCGACAATGCCCCACCCTTCGAATTTTTCATGAATTTCGGAAGGAGACATATTGGTAATAAGGCCAATATTAATAGCAAAATCTACGTGCATAACCGAGCTAATCAGGTCAATTATTGACATATCTTGTAAAAGATCGTCGATAAGGACAAGAGCATATTTTTCCTTTTTCACCAACTCAAGAGCTTCACTGCTATTGTCAGCTGTATAGACCTGATATCCTCTTTGTTGCAGTTCGCTTACAAGTAATTCAATATTTGCTGTGTTTGGGGATACAATTAGTGTAGTTGTCTTCATAACGATAAGATTCAGGAATTTAGGAGTTGGGTCTTCCGACCAGGATTTCGTAATTATTACTTAATTGCTCAATAGGTAATATCATCAAATACTACCGGAATTCGCTGCTTAAATTCATCCAGCATGGGACGGGCTATCTCCCTCATTTGAGGATGCGAAGCCTGAGCAGTCCTCAGTTTGAAAAAATGCCTCCATTCCCTTAAATTCATCGTCATGACAAGCTCGGTCTTTAAAGAATTAGGAAGAACACTTCTTGCCTCTTGAGGACTCGCTCCGAGACTAATCAGTTGGAGGTATGCCGTTTGTACTTCTTCCATCGCTTTCTCCCAGACCGCATACTTTTGCTTATACGATTCACTGTCACCTTGCCAGAAATAAGGCTCAATCACGGTAATTTCATTGCCGAATTTATCTTTGCCATAATTGCAGTATCTCGTGCTCTCCTGACTGTAGCTTGCTATCCTGTGCCGTACAATCTCATGACTGACCCCACGGTCACAGACCACCCGCACAGTGATCTTTTCGTGTTCGATCACCGACTCATGTCCTGATTTGATTAGTACCTTGACAAACTTTTTTGCTGAATCTGTTGTAATCTTCTCTTCGCTTTTATAACACGTACGCCCTATCTTTTCTATCTTCTTCAATATCTCTTCGCCATCTATTTCATCTTCAAAAGAAAATGAAGGCTTGACTATTTTCATATATTACCTCTTTCCCGGAAATAAAATCATCAATCTCGATTCAGAAACGGCAAATTTTGTCTCACGACAAGGCAGCGCTACGTCGAGGATAGAAACCCGCGGAGAACGCAGTATTGGGGCAAAATCTGCCGTTGCTGAACGGAGACTAATCAAACTTATAGTGCTTTTTTACCTTCTCAATAACCGTCCAGGTACAGTCAAGTCCTTTGGGGAAGGTGACCATATCCCCCATGCCGAACTCCACTTCCTGATCGGCTGTTTTTACTTTGACCTTTCCTTCCAGAAGATAACAGGTTTCCTCATCATCATAGTGCCAATCAAACGTTGAGGGGTCACATCCCCATATTCCCCAGGAGGACACATTCAACTCATTCAGTTTTTCATCATCAGGTTTTTCTATTTTGATTTTCATGTCCCGTCTTCTCCCCTTTCCTTGTCTTACAATCAATGTCCAACCAAGATTTAGCAAAAATTACGAAAGAAGACAATAGACATAACATAATTTCCTATATCCCTGCCCCGTTCTGCAACTGACCACATCATTCCTCCTAAAGTTTTCTTCACCACAGGACGATAATAAGTACAAAGGTTCGGAATCGCGACAAGATGACTATATTCCTCAAAACACAAAAACAAATAAGATATGTAATATGTCTGACTCTCTCAGTCCTTATCCTGTCTATGTCGACAGCCGACTCCGCCAAAGCGGCTGCGACGGCCGGATGCGTAAGCGCGGCAGAGAATGGCATAGGATTACGTTCTGTCTTGAAGTTTGCCGCCGGGATCACAACAGCTTTTATGATACATGAGGGGGCCCATGCCGCTGTCGCCGAGTTGAGCGGAACTGAACTGGATTGGGAAATCGGTAACGTGAACCAGCCGATGGCATTTACCGAATATGCGAGCAGCGACGATAAAGGATTGGCCATCAATTCCGCGGGACTCATATCACAGGCCGTCGGATCAGAGATAATCCTTCATTCTGAAAAAATAGACAAAGATGACGCGTTTGTGCGGGGAATGATGATATGGAACATCCTGAATCCGATATCGTATGCAATCGACTACTGGTTCATTCATAGAACAAACAAGAAGAAAGGCAACACTTACGAAGGCGACATCCAGGGGATTGAGCATTATGCAAACGAGCCAACAGCGGATGCTTTTGCGCTCTCCATGGCAGGTATCGCCATCTTCCAGGGATACCGTTTTCTCAAGACCCAGCCATGGGCCCCGGACTGGCTGAAAGCAGAGTCCCACGGCCTGAATATCCAGCCACTATATTCCGGAGGCGTTATGCTTACATACCGGTTTGATTTCTGAACGTAATTTATTTCACCCTTCGCCTCACCATCACAATTCCACTGAAAGCGAATACTAACCCAAGCACTATGCTTACCTGATGTGCGGGAGTCGTATGCAGCGCAACATAGCTCAGTCCAACCAATGGATAGAGTCCGCACCGAACTGCTGCTTTCAGAATTCCATGTTTTGCGATAAAGTCGGCCACAGGCGGGCTGTATTTGTAATACAGCCTAACAAAACCCTGCCCTGCCCTATTCGTCAGCAGACAAGCATCTCTAAAATCCCTCAGTATCTTTACATGGGGCGAAATATAGGACCCAAAGGCAGCCGTGGCGATGAAGCAGCCGCCTCCGCTACCTCCGCCTCCGCCTCCGCCGCTGGAATTAGTTGCATCATCACTATCAGACGAACTCTCTATGAGAGCATCAACTGTAATAGCGTCCTCATGGACTGAAATTGTGGGACTGAAGGTATAACCATCAAGCGTTGCGGAAAGTTGGTAATCCCCTGGTTTGACATTTAATATTACAAATTTTCCTGAGATTCCCGTCTTCGTTAAACTCAAATCTGGGTTCCCGCTGTCATCAAGATAATAAATAGTTCCCGAAGGTGGCTCGATGAAAACTTCGGCGCCAATTAAAGCCTGATCGTTTCTGTTTATTACTACGCCCGCAACATCGCCCTTTTTTGTATCATGCGTCATGCCAACAGCATTGTATATCGCATTTCTTTTTGCAGTTGAAATGATAGTCAAATCTCGAGCAATATCAAACTCACGCTGCGCTCTTGGAAAAGTATAACATGTAACATAACCTCGCTTTTGTAATAGGTATGTCTCGGATGACATCTGTCCGTTGCTGTCTTCTGGTATCAATGAATAATTTCCATTCTCATCCGAAAAACAAAAGACTGCGCTATAGAGACTTGTATCTGAACCATGAGGGGGATAACCGAGAAATGTTTGAGCTACAGGAATTTCATTTTCATCAAGCACCTTGCCCGTGACCAAAAAGGGGTCTGGGCTAAACGTGACTTTTCTAACCTCAGATGGCAAACTCCACCCATTGTCATTTCCGGCCACCACAAACCAGTGAATGACTTTCATCCCATAATCGCTTGCCATCATTGACGAGAAATCGATATCAACTGATGTCGAATCAACTATTTCAATTTTATTGAGTGAGTAAAACGTGTAGTGGGTATCTTTTCCAAATATGCATATCATATATTTTGTGGCTTCGGCTACAGGCTCCCATGAAAATGCAATGGCAGTTTTTCCCGCAAAATAGGCGTTATCTTCCGGATATGCCAGTGAAGGGTGCGCATCAATAGGAGCCGGAATCATTGCCGATGATAGTACCGGCAAATAGTCAACTGTGCCAGCGCACGTATCATCGTTTTGATCATAGATATGTTCAGAAGGATTCTCAGTCATCGAGTTCCATTTAGCGTCCACATTCATCAATTTTGTGCTGGCACAGTCCTCCCCATCAGCAAATAAATAAATATCCTGCATATCCCAGACGGAATTTCCCAGATTGTTGTGATTTATATAAAAAGTATTGTTTTCCGATGAAGTTAGAGCAATACCATCACCATGGCTATCTTGCGGTGTTACACCATTAACTCCATTTAATTGGATTGAGTTATTAAAAACCATTCCTAAAGGCCCGGTTAATAAAACACCGGCTCCGAGTACTCTATCAGTCCAACTATCAGGTGTTTGATTTTGGGCTATATAATTGTGAATTAATGCATTCCACCCATTGACAGCAACGCCTGCAAAATTATGGGTAATTGAGTTGTGCCCCATGAAGACTACAGGGCCAATTCCAACATCAGTTGGAAAATAATCATAGTAGGTAGCAACTGTTTGAAAATTTCCAAAGCCCAAACCGGCACTGTTTATAATCTGATTGTTAAATAAAAAGATCCCACTCCTGTCTCCATCGATACCAACAATAGCTCCTCCGGGGTTTGTTATTCTCATATATCCACAGTCTTTGATTGTGTTCCCGGATATTAAAGCGACACCTCTTCTAAAATAACCGGCTGGATATTGTCCAACAATTATGGCGATCTCACAGCTTTCAATTGTATTGTTATAAACAAATAACCATCTATATTGAGGTAATTCAGGATCGTACCCAACATACAATCCATAATAACTGTTCCTTATGGTACTATTCATTAAGCAAGGTAAAGAATTAGATGACTTTATAGCGATATCAAAATTATCGAACAGGCAATGATCAAATATACTCCCGGAATCGTATCCCTGTGTATCGTCGTATTCAAGAAGAAGTTGGTTGTTTTGATAATCATATATAAAGGTTGGTCTATCACCAGGTTTATATGAAGCGCTTGGAGCTGTTTCAAGAAAACTTACACCGCCAATTTTCGCACTCTGCCCCCTATCCCATACGTTATTCGAGGAAAAATTGATCGGGTTGATAGCCGTACCTTTGGCAATAAGTTGACCGCCTATCTCCATCGATGAAGTTCCTTGATAAATAATTTCAACACCAGGTTGAATTGTGAGAGTGATATTCTCATAGATTTGGATATCGTTCATAACGTAATACGGACTTCCCGAGATGTCCCATGTTGTATTTTGTGTGATGTTCTCCGTCACGTCAGTACTTGCGAATGCCTGCAATGGAACCAGTGCGGAAAGAAGTAGTATTGAAACTAACAAAACTGACTTTTTCATTCCTATCTCCTATGCTTCGAAATATTTTTGGGTGCCTTTAATGCCACTATTGAAACCGTATGTTTATATCACACGCAGGTTATGTCACGGCTAAAACAAGACTGAAATATTTGTCTCCCGGTACTCTTTAAAATTGCGTCTTTTGCTTGCCTGGCCTTTAGTGCCAAGCTAAGAAGGAGTTTCTCTTATTACATAATAGCCACGGTTATGTCAACCACCTAAAATCTCATTAAGTAATTTATTCGGGATCTTCTCTCCATTTGAGTTCATTTGTGTCAATTCGTGCCTAAGCAGTTACGTCTTATATCCAAAAGATAGGGCATAACCTCCAACCAAAGCCAGAGATTATATCCTATCAGGAATCTATTTTAAGAATTACTTGAGATTAGCAATAAGGCGTTTTCACCCTTCGCCTCACCATCACAACTCCACTGAAAGCGAATACTAACCCAAGCACTATGCTTACCTGCTGTGCGGGAGTCGTGTGTAGCGCGATATAGCTCAATCCCACCAATGGATAAAGTCCGCACCGAACTGCTGCTTTCAGACTTCCATGTTTTGCGATAAAGTCGGCCACAGGCGGGCTGTATTTGTAATACAGCCTAACAAAACCCTGCCCTGCCCTATTCGTCAGCAGACAAGCATCTCTGAAATCCCTCAGTATCTTTACATGGGGCGAAATATAGGACCCAAAGGCCGCCGTGGCGATAAAGCAGCCTCCTCCGCTACCTCCGCCTCCACCTCCTCCGCTGGGAGTGGCTGAGGCGGAACTAGTACTTGCCGCCGCCTGGACACCAGTGAAATGATAGACCTTGATTTCAATAGTAGGAGGACTGGTTCCCTGATGGTTCACCCTTGAACCCGGGACCATCCAATCCTCTCCGTCTGGTAGTAGATAGCCGACGGCATTGCAAGCCGGTACCCAAGCAGTACCATTGTATAAGTAGACGCTCAGGCTGCTTACATCTGTATGGCCCGGGCAAGGGATAAATATCTTCACCGGGGTTGTGAACACTGTCGGAGGCTGGAGATTCATAGGCACTCCCACGGCATCCACTCCACCTTCATTAAACGGTGGGAGATCGTCGGTCGGGCCTAATGTCGGTTGTACCACCTCATTGCTGTTATAGACAATTTTAGCGCCTTCCAGATCGCCGCTGGTCACCTCAATACCTGAGTCATAAGTATAGTCCTGATCATCAAGGACAGGATCGTCGGACTCTACGGTCTCTGTATATGGCGAGTTAAATTCAGCTTCGCTGTGCTCTTTCTCCGTTGCGATCTTGAATACGTAAGTTCGATGGTCCATCAGCAAGTCTGTATTGTCATTGGCATTGACCGTGATATTGATTTGCTGATCATAAGGATAAACATTCCCCCGTGCCTCGTCTTCGGCCCTATGGTATACGGCCCAAAGTCGAGTCACCGCCGTGTCGTCCTCGTTGGCATCAAGTTTTATCACCCTCATTCCACTATTCAAGTCTATTTCATAACCGTCGTTCTCACCGTCGTCGATTGTAAACATTATGCTGGCTGTATCCGTGATGTCTATTCCGTTAGAGTCTACAATAAGAACGGCAAAGGACGTATTGTTGGGCAGGTAGCTATCATCATCACCAATCCCTGCACCATCGTGAGGAATGACTTCTTCTACTTCAGGGGGCACGGGTACTAACGTATAGTCATTAGGATTGGTGCTGTAGGTATATTCATCAAAATTACTCCAGCCGTCACCATCGAGATCTCCCGTCGTATCGTCCGCCAGCGGATCCAATCCATTGCTGACCTCCCAGCCGTCCGACATGCCGTCTTCGTCTGTATCGGCGTTGTTGGGATCGGTATTGTTTTGATATTCTCCTAAGTTATTGAGACCATCACCATCAGGATCTTCCTCCGCATCGTTTACCGAGATATCTAATCCATTGGCCTCCTCCCACTCATCAGGCATGCCATCATCGTCACCGTCACCGACGGCGGTGAGTGAAGTGTATGCATTGACGCGGCCGTTGGTGACGATTTTTCCAGATAGATCAGATATAATGTCCACACCGTTTAAGATATAATCTTTTACCTGGCTATAGGTAAGAGAAGGGCGAAGGCTCCAGATAAGCCCGGCCAAGCCTGATACATGAGGCGTGGCCATGGATGTTCCGTTGAAGTGGTCATATTGAGTGTCAGCAGAGTAATCGCTTGAGTAACAGGTCAGCTCCACGTCATCGATATAGGCGCCATCCTCTGTAATCGTAGAATCAGAATCAAGTCTAAAGCGAACATACATAGTTGGTGTCCCGTCATAAGGAGTAAGGTCTTCTTCAAGTTGATAGAAATACCCGCCCGTCGAGCCGGTCCAGCCGGTCAGATAGGTCCAGGTGTTATTGTCAGTTGATGTTTCAATGAACAGAGCATCATAATCATCTTCGACATCCAAATTCATATAATAGAACCACTTACAACCTTTTTTACCTGACAGATCTATGGCAGGGCTTCCGGCCCAGCTATTGGTATTATCGAGATAATTCGCATGGGGGCTGTCGGTTAAGCTGTAATTCGCACTATTAAAAGCTTCTTTTGTAACATCCCAGGTATTATCGGTGCCATCGGTAATCCAGGGATCTATATTCCCGTCGTCAAAATTGTCACTAAATATGACTTCCCGTGCCGGTATGGTGCTGTATATATTGGTACCCGGGGCTGCTACGTCAACCGAGGCAGCCCCGTAGTTGGAAAAAAATGCCAGGTTGTCATTCTGGTCGGTGGCGGCCACGGCAATGATGTTGTCCACATCGTAATTTGAGGGGTAGTGAGACATCGTATCATTATTTTGGCAACCGTTTCCAGCCGCTGCTATAAAAAGCGCCCCTGCTGTTTCGGCCCTTTCAATGGCTTCTTTAAGAAATTGAGAATAATTTCCCCCTCCCCAGCTATTGTTCAGTACCTTTGCTCCGTTATCAATCGCATAGTCGATTGCTAAAATGGCGTCTGAAGTGGAGCCGTTCCCAAACATATCCATAAACCTCAGCGGCATAATTCGCGCGTCCCACATCATACCGGCAATCCCTCTGGTGTTATTGCTCACACCCGCGATCGTCCCGGCCACATGAGTTCCATGGCCGTGGTAGTCCATAGGGTCATTATCGCTGTCCACAAAGTCCCAACCCCACCTGTCATCGATGTACCCATTCCCATCATTGTCAATCCCATCCCCCGGCACTTCTCCGGTATTCTCCCAGATATTGCCCGCTAACTCAGGATGATCGTATGCGACGCCGCTGTCAATCACCGCGATAATAACGTCACTGCTCCCTGTACAAATATCCCATGCCTCTGGCGCATCGATGTCCGCATCTGCTGTGCCCGCAGAACCGTTGACAGTTTGGCCGGTATTATGCAATCCCCACAGCTCCGCAAAGTCCGTATCATTGGGAGTCGTGGCTTCTACATAGACGTAGTAGTTGGGCTCTGCATATTCTACGTTTGTATTAGATTCATAAAGCTTGATCGCCTCTTCCACGTTGAGATTGGGAGGAAGCTTTACATGCCGAAGTTTTGCGCGCTTCATTTTTTTCAAGACCGTAATGTTCCTACGGTCATGGAAATGCTCTATCGCAGCAGAATCGGCATACTGTTTATATTTGACCAGGAGCTCGCCCGACACGTATGCCGGTCTTGTTTTGGAAAGTAACTCCTTATCATTTCTCATTTTGATATTGTTAGCACTTGCAAAGCAAAATGACAGAAGTACGAACAATATGGCAAGTGATATTACTTTTTTCATTTTATCCTTTTTTCAATGCTCTTGTATCTTGTAAATGTAATTAGGCTCACAATATTCCACCTGTTCATATTCACTAAGACGTTTAATTATCTCCTCAACAGTGGCATCATCCGATGCTTCCATTAAATAGAGATTGGGAGGAGATACCCTCTTGATAATCGTTAGGTCTGACTCTTCTGCTATCTTTTCAATAGATTCAGGGGAAATCCCTGTTTTAAATTTGACGAGAGCCTGATTTTTTACAAAGTCCCGCTCATCACTTTTGAAGAACCCCTTCTTTTTAAGACTTTTATTTGTAGTATCTGAACAATTAGGTTCTAATGTTGACGAAATGGATGGGGTGCTCGTTTGTTGTGCAGCAGTCGTATGCAGCGCGACATAGCTCAGTCCAACCAAAGGATAGAGCGCATATCTGGCAACCGTCTTCAGGCCTTCATGATCCGCGATAAAGTCAGCCACTGGAGGACTGTATTTGTAATAGAGCCTCACAAAGGCCTGCCCTGCCCTATTCGTCAGCAGGCAAGCGTCTCTGAAATCCCTCAGTATCTTTACATGGGGCTCCATGTAGGACCCAAAGGCCGCCGTGGCGATGAAGCAGCCGCCACCGCCACCGTCGTCACCGCCGGAATTGTTCCCAGAATCGTCTCCGTCATCGGTATCCGTCAGTATTGTGCCGATAAACTTGCCCAGGCTAATCGGGGCGCTTCCGACAGTTATGGTATTGACGACGGTGTTATCGGATGTGCGGATCACCGACACCGTGTTACTGTTTTTATTGGCAACATAGGTGTAATTTCCATCAGGGGTGACGGCCAATCCACTTGGAGCCGCGTCAACAGCAATCGTGGCTTTAACGGTGTTGTCGGAAGCGCTAATAAGAGTTACAGTATCTTCTAATTGATTAGTAACATAGACGTAATTTCCATCCGGAGTTACCACTACGCCAAAAGGTGCATTGCCAATATTATTTGTTATGGTAGCGGTGACACTGTTATCGGAGGTGTTGATTACAGATATATCGTCTTGGCCGGAATTTGTGATATATACGTAATCGGCTGCATAACATTTAATGGATGGGGCCGTGCACAACAAAACGACAGCGCTCAAAAAGGAAAACCAGACCCTTTTCATTGCTTTTCTCTTTCTTCAATAGGAAGTGTCCAAAATTGATGAATTCGTAAAACTTTGTCTCCTCCCACCCCCGCAAACGGGATCTACGACAGGGGAAGGGAAACATGACTTTTTACGAAACCATCAAAATTACATATAATTACCTAAAATTATATCATATACGTTAATCGCAATTTTTGTACCAACGCCGAGTGCGAAATAATCTTATATCATTTCAAAAGGTTATAGACATAATGCGGGGTGCGCTTTTCTTGAAAATGTGCAACTGGCGGGAATAAATGTGAAAAAGATGTGCACTAATGAGGCGTTGTATTGCACATCCGGTTTTTACTGCGTAAAATCACACCAACGCCTCAATTTTCAGCTTTGTATCCAGCACTTCATTGGCACTACGCAACCGTTCGGCATCTGCGTAAACCGCAACTGCCGACGATTGCATGGCGGGTTTTATATATCGATTGGCTACTTCGATGAGTGATTCCGGTGAGGTTTCAAGTACCTTGTTGCGGAAGTTTTGCCGGTCTTCATCCGTAATGCCGGCAAGGTCCCGGATCATTGCTGCATATCCTTTGCTTGACGGGTCCATTGGTTTGTCGAGCGCCCCGATGGTACCGATAATTGTCTTTTCAAGCTCTTCCCGTTCGATCTTATTCTGAGAGATAAAATCAACAGCGTCATCGTAGACCTTAAGGGTTTCAAGAAGATTCGGGTCCCTGTACGAAATGAACGAAAAATTCCCGTTCATTGTATCGTACATCGACATACCGCCGTACGCTCCACCCTGCACCCTTATGTGCTTATAGAGGTATCCGTTTGAGAGTTCCCGCGACAAAACCAGCAGGGAAGCGGAAAAGGGGTCGGAATAGGTCGGTGCTGGAATGACCTTGGCTACATAACAGACCTGCGCGGGGATGGCGATTCCGGCATGAACGGAATGCAATTCGGGTGTACTGGGAACACCTGGACTGCCGCCGCTTGCCAGTCGGAAGACCAACTCGTTTGCCGCTTCGTGAAGAAGGGTAAGCCCATCTGAATCCGCGGTTAGGTTCAGCATAAGTCTATCTTTGCGAAAAATTATGTCGCGCAGACGGGCAAGCTTTTCTCGAAGATCGTTTTTATCATCTTTAAACTGATCCGAAATTCTGTTTAAGAGACGAAGTTGTGTTCTCCCGCCCCACTGCTCGTCACGATACGCCGGCACGGAAAGCCCCGCGGCGGCAGTCCTGCGCGCAAAGGCGTGCCCTGACGGGACAACGGCCGAATGGAGACCATTCTTGGCTTCTGCAATGAGGTCCCTCATGCGGGCCTCATCCGAGAGATCTCCGTATGTCAGAATATCTTCTACAATCTTTACAGCATCCGAGACATTCCGATGAAGCGCCTTTACGCTGAAGATCATCTTTTGCCAGTTGCTTTTCCCGTCTATGGTTATTCCTGTTGAGAGATGACACCCAAGCCCGCCTGCTTTTAAGGAAATTCGTTTTGCCATCTCTTCATATCCCAGGCCTGCGGCGCCCATCTCGGTTGTGAGCTTCCCTAACAATGGGAGATAGGGCTGAAGGTCTTCAGGGATGTCGGAGATATCAAAGGCAAGATCAAGGTAGGCGATACCGTTTGCAAAGAGGTCATGCTCCATGGCCGGGGTTTCTGTAACAGTAGTTTTAACAGTAGGGATCTTCTCTATAGTCCGGGGGATGTCGCTTGGTTTCAATTTTGGCAGCGTGGCTAATGTTTCCGGAGTATCCGGTGTCATCTGCATGTGAAGCAGAGAAACGGCCTCTTTTTGGATCTCTTCAAGTGTTTCATTAGAAAAAGAGGTCTTAAGGTCTGCCATCTTTTTTCTAAAAGCGGTCTCTTGTTCTTCATTATACGTCTTGCTGGGCTCCATGACCGAAAGGAGGCGATGAGGATTATCAAGAAACCACTTTTGTACAACTTCTTGAAAAAGTCGCGGATTTTGCTCCCATGAATTACGGATTTTCTCAATGATGCTGGAAAACTTGAGATTGACCAGTGGATCACCGTCATACAGCCACGTGTGATACGCCCTACCCATGAGGGCGATGGAATACGGGATATAGCTGCGAACAACCTCTTTGCCATGAAATTCTACCTGGTGAAGCGCACCCTCAATAAGTTCGGGGTCAAAACCGGAGTTTACCACTTTCTTTAAGGTCTCAAGGGTCAATGCTTCAATACGTTCAGCCTTATCAGGATCAGTGCCCCGCAAGCCCACTGCAACCTCGAGTTGTATCAGGTCCGCCTCAAGCCCGGTTACCGGAGAAAGATCTTCACCCAGCCCGGAATTGATCAATGCCTTGCGAAGCGGTCCCGCGGCGCTTCCTGCTAAGGCTTCGGAGACGATTTGAAGGAAGAGCACGGCTTCATAATCCGTATTTTCCGCCATCATCCATGCTAAGTTTACTGTGGATTTCCCTTTGAGGCTTTCTTCTTCTTTTCCGATCGGATAATAGCCGTGTATCTTAGGAGATGGTGTTTCCCACCGAGGTTGAGCCTCAACGGATGAGTCTACATCTACACGATCGAATTCAGACAGCATCTCTTTCAAAAATATCAGATGATCCTCTGTGGGGATGTTGCCGTAAAGAAAAAATCGGGCGTTTGTAGGCGAATAGTAGGTACGGTGAAATTCTGTGAACTGTTCGTAAGTCAGTGAAGGGATTACATTGGGGTCTCCTCCTGAATCAAAGGCATAGGTTGTTTCCGGATAGAGTCCTTCCTGGATAGCCTTGTACATAAGGGAGTCCGGAGAGGAATAGACCCCTTTCATCTCATTATAAACAATGCCCGAGATTGTCAGGTCACTATTGATGTCTTCGGGATCTACTAATTCGAGATGGTGACCCTCCTGGGAAAAGGTATCCTTCAATAGACGGGGCCTTAACACAAGATCAGTATAGACGCGAGCCAGATTAAAAAAATCGGTTCGCACCTGACTGGCCACCGGGTATATCGTCTTGTCCGGATATGTAAAGGCGTTGATAAAGGTCTGGAGTGTACCCTTGGCGAGTTCATTGAAGGCATCTTTCAGCGGATATTTTTCAGAACCCGCCAATACAGAATGTTCCAATATATGGGCGACCCCCGTGGAATCCTTGGGAGGGGTACGGAAACCGATAGAATAAAGGTTCTCCCGGTCGTCGCAGTGAAGGTGGAGCACCTTTGCGCCGGTCTTTTCATGTTCAATTTCATAAGCCGTGACACGTATATCCGGTATCTGTTCTATTCTCAGCACATGGAAACCGTGCAGTCGTTCTCCGACCTTGAGCGTTGGGGGAGGACA